>CAYNGG010000197.1:0-3151 GCA_964396575.1 uncultured Desulfobacteraceae bacterium
CAAAATCTAAAATCCTAAATCTAAAATCAAAAATCTAATTGTCCTGGAACCGCTTTTTCACATCCAGAAAGGTGTCCTCATTCCGGACAAAGGCATCAACGACCCTGGGGTCGAACTGGCTGCTTCGTCCTTCTAAGATAATGGACTTGGTTTTTTCGTGGGTAAAGGCGTCCTTGTAACATCGTTTGCTGGTCAGGGCGTCGTAAACGTCGGCGATGGCCATCACCTGAGCCGAGACCGGGATGGCTTCGCCGGCCAGGCCGTCGGGGTAGCCGCGGCCGTCCCAGCGCTCATGGTGAAATCTGGCGATTTCATAGCCGAGCCAGAGGTATTGGGAGCCGGTCTTGTCGAAGATCTCCCGGATGAATTTGGACCCGATGCTGGTGTGGGTCTTCATGATCTCGCACTCGTCCTCGGTGAGCCGGCCGGGCTTATGGAGGATGTGGTCGGGGATGGCCACCTTCCCGAGGTCATGGAGGGGGCTGACGAGGGCGATCTCGTCGGCCATCGAGATGGTGAGGCGGTATTCGGGGTTGTACCGGACCAGGTCCCGGGCCAGAAGCCGGGTGTAATAGGCCACCCGCTCGAGGTGATACCCGGTCTCCTCGCTCCGGTACTCGGCCAGCTTGGCCATGGAAAAGATCAGGGCTTCCTGGCTTTCCAGGCGGAGCAGCCGGGTCCCGTTCTGGAGCCGGAGCTTGAGCTCGTCCGGGAAGACCGGTTTGGTGAGGTAATCGTCGGCGCCCAGGGAGAGGGCTTTGATCAGGGACTCGCGGTCGTCGATGGATGTGAGGACGATGATGTAGGTGTACCGCATCTCGCGGGTCCGGACGTGTCGGACCAGCTCGAAGCCGTCCATTTCCGGCATGGCGAGGTCGGTCAGGAGGAGGCGGATGTCGGGCTCGGCGTCGAGGATTTCGGCCGCCTGCTTGCCGTCTCCTGCCTCATAGACCTGATATCCGTTTGATTCCAGGCTGTTTTTGAGGATCAGCCGTTGGCCGATGTCATCGTCGGTGACCAGGACTTTGGCCTGGCGGGCGCTGGTTTCGATCTCGGTGGGCTCAATCATGGCGTTATTCCGTTGCTTCCAATGAGTTGCCGGAGATCTCCGTGAGCAGGGCGTCGGCGCTCTGCCTGAGATCGTCAGTCCGGCGGGTGAGTTGCTGGAAGAGGTCGTCGGCGCCGGTGAGGTCGCCGGCCCGGGCGAGCTTTTCGAGGGCCAGGGCGGTATCGGCCACGGCCCGGGCGGTCAGATTGAGGCTCATCCCCTTGAGGGCATGGGCGCCGAATCGGACGGCCTTGGGGTCGGACGCCTCGATTCCCTCACGAATCTGGTCGAGATGTTTGGGAAGGTTGCTGAAATAGAGGCCGATCAGCTCCCGGATGATGTCGGGGTTGCCGCCCACCAGGGCCATCAGGGATTCCCGGTCGATGGCATCGGCCGAAGGAGCCGGTTTATCTGGGGCGGGCCGGTCCCCGTCCGGTCCGTCGGGTGAGGTTCGGGCCGGGGTTCCGGCCGGCGGGCCGCTGGTTCCCTCGAGGGTGGTCAGGAAGGTTTCCTGGCGGATGGGCTTGGCAATGTAAGCGTCCATCCCGGCGGACAGGCAGCGGTCCTTGTCGCCTTCCTTGACGTGGGCGGTCATGGCGATGATGGGGAGATGGCCGCCGGTTTGGGCTTCCCGTTCCCGGATGCGGCGAGTGGCCTCGAAGCCGTCCATCTCCGGCATCTGGATATCCATGAGGACCCGGTCGTAGGTTGCCCGATCCAGGGCATCCAGGGCGAGGCGTCCGTTTTGGACGGCTTCGGCCCAGTGACCCCGCTTTTCCAGAAGGGAGAGGACCAGCTTCTGGTTCAACGGGTTGTCCTCGACCACCAGGACCCGAAGGGAGGTTTCGGTCGGGGCGAGCGGGTCCGGCGCGTGGGGGGGCTTCACGGACCGGGCCGACCGGGCTGGCCGGGCCGGGATGACAAAGACAAACCGGCTGCCCCGGCCCTCTTCGCTGTCCACCCAGATCCGGCCGTTCATGATTTTCACCAGGTGTTTGGCAATGGAGGTTCCGAGGCCGGCCCCGCCGTAAGTCCGGGTGTCGGACCCGTCGGCCTGGGTGAACCGGTCGAAAATCCGCTCGAGTTGTTCGGGGGGGATGCCGATCCCCGTATCGCTGACGGTGAACCGGAGGTCCAGGGGGTCCGGCTCCGCCCCTTCACGATCCACGCTCAGGTGGACCGTCCCGGTATGGGTGAACTTGACGGCGTTGTCGAGGAGATTGACCAGGATCTGCCGGATTCGCCGGGGGTCGGCGTGGATCGCCTTCGGAACCCCGGACGCGATGTCCAGGGAAAGGGTCAGCCCTTTCTGGCCGGCGGCCATCCGCATGGGGGTGATGATTCCGTCGAGGAGCTCGGGGAGGCTGAAATCCCGGGGCTCGAGGGTCATTCGGCCCGACTCGATCCGGGAGAAATCGAGGATGTCGTTGATGAGGTCCATGAGCGAATCGGCGGCGGCCCGGGCGGTCATGAGGTAATCCCGCTGGGTGTCGTCCAGATCGGTATAGAGGCTCAGGTCGAGCATCCCGATGACCGCGTTCATCGGGGTCCGGATTTCGTGGCTGATATTGGCCAGGAACTGGCTTTTGGCCAGGTTGGCGTCTTCGGCCGCCTCCTTGGCCGCTTTCAGCTCGGCCTGGGCCTGTTGCTTTTCGAGCCGGTCCCGGTTCCGGCGGACCACCTCCGGGAGGATCACCGGGAGCAGGTCGAGGTAGCCCTCGCCCGGGTCTTTGACCAGATAGTCGTCCACTCCGGACTTGAGGGCCTCCACCGCCAGCTCTTCATTGCCGGACCCGGTGAGGAGCACCACCGGCGGATGATGGCCGAGGGCCAGGATTTCCCGGCAGAGGTCGAGGCCGGTCCGGCCCGGCAGCTTGTGGTCGGCCACGAGGATGTCGTAGTCGTCCGGGTGAGCCTCCATCCGCGCCAGGGCGGCGTCGGCCCGGACGAAGTGATGGATTTTGCTGGTCAGACTGCTTTTCTGGAAGGTCCGCTGAAAGGCGAAAGCGTCGTGCTCATTGTCCTCCACCAGCAGAATCCTCAGCGGCGCGTCGGGTTCTCCGATTTTCATGGATTGGCTCCCCCCCTGGCCGGCCCGCCGGC
>CAYNGG010000197.1:3251-7576 GCA_964396575.1 uncultured Desulfobacteraceae bacterium
GCCCCCGGATTCAGGATGCGCTTGAGCTTTTCGGATAACAAGCTGAACGAATACGGTTTTTGAATGAAATCGGCCGCGGCTATTTTCATTTCCTCGACCACCTCGGTGGCCGAGTAGCCGCTGGAGACGAGAACCTTCATCTCCGGGGCGATTTCCTGGATGAGCCGGTGGACCTGATCCCCGCGCATGTCCGGCAGGCCGATGTCGAGAATCACCAGATCAATCCGGTCTCCTTTCTCCCGGACCGCGTTGATCCCATCCAGGCCCGTTGACGCCTCGATGACGCGGTAGCCCATGCGGCGGAGCATCTCCCGGGTGAGGCTCCGGACCATCTCCTCGTCCTCGATCAGAAGAAGGGTGCCGCTCCCCCGGCTCAGTGCGTCATCGGCCGGCGGCGCGGCGGCTTCCGGGACGGTCGGGGCGGCGGCGGGGAGATAGATTCGGACGGTGGTCCCCGCTCCGGGGGTCGAGTCCACGTCGATCCAGCCCCCGTGGTTCTGGATGATCCCATAAGCGGCCGCCATCCCGAGCCCCCGTCCCTGGAAATGGGTGGTGAAAAAGGGCTCGAAGATTTTCTCGAGGATCTCCGGTTCCATGCCCCCGCCGGTGTCGGTCACCGTCAGCCGGACATAATTCCCCGGCCACGCCGGAACGTGGTCCGGGACGGTTTCACCGGCCGGTAGCGCTTCGGTCCCGATGGTGATCCGGCCGCCCCGTTCGTTAAAGGATTCCACCGCGTTGGTCACCACCGCCGACAGGACCATCTGGAGCTGTGACATGTCGGCCTCCACCGGCGGAAGGTCGGTCCCGAGCTCGCTGGACACCCGGATGTCCGGACCGATGCTCGGCAGGATGAACGGCAGGGTGCCGGACACGAATTCGCTCATGTCAAAGTGCCGCGGCCGGTATTTCCCCTTCTGAGCAAAGGCCAGGAGCTGGTCGGTGAGCCCGGCCATCCGCCGGACCGAGCTGAAGATGGGCTCGATATAGCCCGACAACTGGTCGTCGTCGGCAATGTCCATTTTGAGCAGCTCGACGTTCCCGGAGACGATGCTCAAGATGTTGTTGAAGTTGTGGGAGATCCCGGCGGCCAGGGTGGCGATGGCCGACATTTTCTGGTTGTGACGGATCTGCTCATCGAGCTTCCGCTCGGCCAGCTCATAGGCGAGGTGCTCCCGGTGCTTCCGGACCACCTCGGGAAGGACCGCCGGCAGGAGCTCCAGATAGCCCATCTGGTCGTCTTTAATCAGATAGTCTTCTACTCCGGCCTTAATGGCTTCCACCGCCAGGGATTCGGTTCCCCCGCCGGTCAAGAGGACCAGGGGCAGGGGCGTGTTTCGGTCCATGAGCGTCCGGCAAAGCTCCATTCCCGACATCCCCGGGAGCTTGTAATCGGTGACCACCAGATCCCAGACGGATGGGTCAGTGGTCAGGCGGGCCAGGGCCGGCTCCGCCCGGAGCTCGTGGTCGATCCGGACCTCGAGTCCGCTGCCCCGGAAGGCCCGGCGGAAAGCGGTGGCATCGTGAGGGTTGTCCTCTACCAGAAGAATGCGCAGCCGGGTCGGCGTTTTATCGGCCATGACAGTCTCCCGTGGGCGGCGCCGGGGTCATTGGATCGCCCCCACGACGGCGCCGGTGGTGCAGGTGGCCAGGGTTCCGGCGATCACCGACCGGAGCCCCAGGGCCACGATCTCGTCCCGCCGGGACGGAGCCATGGTGCCCATCCCCCCGATCATGATCCCCAGGGAACCGGGGTTGGCAAACCCGCAGAGGGCATAGGTCATGATCAGCAGCGACTCGGGGCTGAGCGCCCCGGCCGGCAGCCGGGCCATCTCCACGTAGGCGATAAGCTCGTTCAGGATCGTTTTGGTGCCCATGAGGGCTCCGGCGGTAACGGCCTCGGCCCAGGGGACTCCCATGAGCCAGACGACCGGGGCCATGACCCATCCCAGAACCCGTTGGAGGGTCAGCGGACCGCCGGCCATTTCGGGCAGCGCGGCCAGGACGAGATTGACCAGGTGGACCAGGGCCACCAGAACCACCAGCATGGCGGCGATGTTGATCAGGAGCTCGACCCCGGCCAGGGTTCCCTTGGTCACGGCATCCATGCTGCTGCTGTAAGCTTCCGGTGAAACCAGCCGGCCGTCGGTGGCCGGGCCGGTCTCCGGGATCATAACCCGGGAGATGGTGATGGCGGCCGGTACGCTGATGATCGACGCGGTCAGGATGTGGCCCATGACATTGGGGATCACCGGCCCCAGGATGCCGGCATAAAGGACCAGGACGGTCCCGGCAATGGTCGCCATCCCGCAGGTCATGAGGGTGAAGAGCTCGCTCCGGGTCATCTGGGTCAGATAGGGCCGGATGAACAGAGGCGACTCCACCATCCCGAAAAAGACGTTGGCCGAGACCCCCAGCCCCTCGGCGCCCCCGAGCCCGAGGGTCCGGGCCAGAGCCCAGGAAAAGCCCCGGACCAACATGGGAAGGACTTTCCAGTAGAACAGGAGCGCCGACAGGGCGCTGACCACCAGGACCAGGGGCAGGGCTTGAAAGGCGAGGATAAAGGCGTGCTCAGGCATAAGGTTCTCGTAAGGGGCCGGGCCGCCCCCGAGAAACCCGAAAACAAAGGCGGTCCCGGCCCGGGTGGCGTCCTCCAGGGCGGAAAAGACCTCGTTCAGGGCGATAAAAACCGCCCGGGCCGCCGGCAGCCGGAGCAGGACAACGGCCACGGCGACCTGAATCGCGACCCCGATCCCGACCCGTGCCCACCGGACCCGGCTCCGGTTTTCGCTCATGGCCCAGGCCAGGCCGATAAAAACGAGAATTCCCGTGATGCTCTGTATCATCTCCCTTTGTTTCCCCCGACGGTCCCGGTGTTGCCAAAAACCGCGTGAATTGCCGAAAAAATGTACGCTACCCGCCGGCCTTTTGTCAAGCGGCGGGAATTCGGCGGCTAGACCATCTTCAGAAGCTCGTCAACGACGGCGCGGAGCCGTCCGGCCTGGCCGGCGAGCTGCTCGGCGGCGGCGGCCGAATCCACTGAGGTCGCCGACAGCTTCTGGGCCAGCTCGTCGAGGTCCGAGGCGCTCTGGCTCACCTGGCTGATTTCCCGGCTCTGATCCCGGCTGGCTTCGGTAATCGCTTCGGTCTTTTCCCCGATGACGGTGGCCGACTCGATGATCCCCTCGAAGTCAGCGTTCAAGGCTTTGATGGACTGGGCCGCGCCGCTCACCCGACGGACCGCCTGGTCCAGGAGAGTGGCGGTGTGGCCGGCCGCTTCGGTGGCCCGGAGCGCCAGGTTTCGGACCTCGTCGGCCACCACCGAAAAGCCGGTCCCGGCCTCTCCGGCCCGGGCCGCCTCGATGGCGGCGTTCAATGCCAACAAATTGGTCTGAAAGGCGATCTCGTCGATGGTTTTGATGATCTGCCGCATCTGGTCGCTCTCGGCCTCGATCCGCCCCATCTCCCGGGTCAGCTCGATGAGGGACTTGAGGGATTGGCCCGACTTGGCGATGTTGTTGCTCATGAGGGCTTCCGCCCCCTTGGTCAGGTCAGCCGTCTCCCGGCTCCTTGCGGTCATCTCCTCCAGCGAGACTGATGTCTCCTCCACGGCGGCGGCCTGGCGGGATGCCCGGTCCGAAAGGGCCTGGCTGGTTTCGGCGATCTCGGCGGAAATGGTCGTCATCTGGGCCGCCCCGTCGCTCAAGCCCTTCACCACCCGGCGTAAGGGCCGGACCAGGAGCCGGCCGAGGGTGATGAACAGGGCGACGAAGATGGCCCCGTCGATGATCAGGACTTTAATCGCCGTGTGGATAAGGGCCTGACGCAGGGTTTCCCGCATGAACCGGGGCGTGACATGGACGTCCACCTGGCCCAGGACCATCTCGCCCTTTTCAACGGCCACCCGCCGGTGGATAAGGTCTTCAGGGAGGGTCTCGGCAAATTCGGCCTCGGCGGGGACCGGGCGCCAGTCCGCGTCCCGGACCACCGCCCCGATGGTCCGCTCGCCCCCGGCGCCCCGGACGGCAATCGCGAAGATCCGCTGGTCCGACATCTCCGAGCGGACCGTTTCAATGGCAAGGGAATCGTCTAAGTCCCACAACGGAGTCACCAGGCTCCGGCTCAGCCGGACGGCGGTGGCTTCGGCCACCTGCCGGAGCTCAGCCGCCGATTGAGACTGGATGGAGAGGTAGTCGTAAACCCCGAACAGCGCCAGGATCAGCGTGGACTGAACAATGAGAATGATGCTCATCCGGGTTCGAATGCTGTTGTGATGCCGGATATGAAACCATTTTCGCAACTGCTTCACGGGCTCTACTCCGGTT
>CAYNGG010000198.1:0-7548 GCA_964396575.1 uncultured Desulfobacteraceae bacterium
CTTTTGCCGCTCACCATAGCAGTTTGACACCCGATGCTTTTGCGGTTTTTCGGTTTGGTGTGATATATTGGAATATCACGGACCGGGGCGGGCCGCATCCGCCCCGGATAACCGAAATCGAAAAGGAGGTTTGCGAATGGACACATTTACGAGAGACGATCTGGCGATGCTGGTGGGGAATCAGGGAAAGCACTGTCTTTCACTGTACATTCCGACCTATCGCACCGGAAGCGAGACCCAGCAAAATCAAATCCGGTTTAAGAACGCCCTTCGCAAGGCCGAAGAGACCTGGGAGCAACTGGGCAACGGGGCGCCGCCGGAGACGATTTTGAAGCCGGCCCGGCAGCTCCTGGAGGACACGCCTTTCTGGAGCCGTCAGGGGGATGGCCTCTCCCTCTTTTTCACCCCGGACATCTTTCAGGCCTATCGTCTCCCCATCCATTTCGACGAGCTGGTGGTCATGTCGGACCGGTTCCACCTCAAGCCCTTGCTCCCCCTGCTCAGCAAGGAGATGTCTTTTTACATCCTCGCCCTGTCGCTGGAGCGGGCGAGGCTTCTGGAATGCTCTTTCCAGCAGGTTCGCGAGATCGAGACCGATGCCTTTCCCGACGGGCTGGACGAGACGCTCCAGTACGACGACATCCAGAAACAGGTCCAGTTCCATACCGGGACCCGGCGCGGAGGCGGCCCGGACCGCCGGCGGGCCATGTATCACGGCCAGGGGGCGGCCGGGGACGAAAACGGGACCGCCGCCCTCCGGTACTGCCAGGACATTGACCGGGCCTTCCGGGAGCTGGTCAGCGACCGGCGGGCGTCGCTGGTCCTGGCCGGCCTCCATCCCCTGGTCGCCATGTTCCGGGATGTGACCGGCCACGGCCAGGTCTTCGAGTCAGCGGTGACCGGCAATCCGGATGAGCTGAGCCCCACCGAGCTCCACCGCCGGGCCTGGGAGCTGATGGATCCCCACTGGCGCCGGAGCCGCGAGGCCGCCATGGACCGCTACCGTCAGCTCGCGGAGACGGATGGCGCCTCCGGAGACCTCCGGGAAATTGTTCCGGCGGCGATCAACGGCCGGGTCGATTGTCTCTTCGTTGCCATCGGGGTCCAGCAGTGGGGCCGATTTGATCCCGAAAACGGCTCGATGGACATCCACGGCCGGCCGGGCTCCGGCGACGGGGACCTTCTCGACCTGGCGGCCATTCAGACCCTGATGAAAGGCGGGACCGTCTTTACTCTCCGGCGGGAAGATATGCCGGGCAATACCCTGGCCGCCGCCCTGTTCCGATACTGATCCGCCGAGGCCCGCGGCGCCAATGAAATCGAGACGCCCCGGCTTATGGGGCGTCCTCGCATAGGAGCTCCCGGATTCGCTCGCTCAGAAAAAGGATCGACTCGATGTCCAGGTGCTCGGTAACCGTGGCGTCGAAGAGGAGCTTGACCGTGGCCGCCAGCCCATCCTCGGGCTCGGCATCCCAGAAGAGGAGCAGGACCGGCACCTTGGGGAGCGGGGAGAGCCGGACCGCCAGGTCGGCCGATCCGATCTCGGCGGTGATGTCCTCACCGCCGATCCGAACCGCGGCCGCTTTCAGATCCGCCACCCGTCCCGAAAAGCATTCCACCAGGGGCGCCTCCACGTGAGAGGCCATGGATTTGATTTTCGAGACCGTGTTGGGAAAGGCTTCCAGCCCCTTCCACTCACCGATCGGATCGACCCGCCCGCCCTGAGCCAGGTGGTTGTAGATAAAGACCTGCTCCCATCGGGTGAGGTCAGCCGTCGGGTCGCCGGCTCTGGTGATCCCGTCCTCCCGGATGACGAGCCGGTCCGTGAAGTAGGGCAGCTCCACCCGGCGGTCCGCCCCATCATCGATCCACTCGCCGCCGATCCGATCGGGAAGGTCCTCGATCTTCATGGAGGCGGCCCGCTCCCGTGCCCAGGTCAGAGCGTCCTCGGCGGGGTCCCGCTTGGTCCACTTCCCGGCGGCGTATTGCTCACGGAGGGTTTCCCTGGCGGCGGCCAGGCGATCTTCGGGGATGTACGGGCAGCTTTCGAGCGGGTGCTGCTCCGAAACCACCATGCTGGCAAAGGCCAGGCAGGTCGGAAAGCCGCACTCCCCGCAGTTGGTCTTGGGGAGAAGGGTTCGGTAGATATCGACGACGGACAGCGGCATGGGGGATCTCCTTTCAATGGGGGTCCGGTGGGGCGTATTTAAAAACCAATGCGCGAAAGGCGGGGGCCTCGCTAACGGGTCCCGATAACGGTTATGCATCGAGTCACAACTCGGGTCAAGAGCGGGGAGGTCGCGTCTTGTCCCCACCAGCGTCAATTTCGGTCCGCGGCCCTCTGGATTGCCGTCATCCTGACGGTCGGGCTTGCCGCCGGAGCCCCGCCGGCGGCCGCCGACGGCGGGGCCGACCGGGTGGTCGTCCAGCTCCGGTGGGATCACCAGTTTCAGTTCGCCGGGTATTACGCGGCCCAATGGGAAGGACATTACGATCGGGCCGGTTTCGAGGTGGAGACGCGGTCCGCCATCCGGCGGGACGGGACCATTCGGAGCGCCGTTTCGGAGGTGGTCGAGGGGCGGGCCGATTTCGGGATCGGCGCGGCCGACGTGCTTCTGGCGTGCGACGGGGGCGCCGACCTGGTGGTGGTGGCCACGATCCTCCAGCAGAGCGCGGCCGCCTTCTACGCCTTGAAAGGAACGGGGCTCGATACCCCGGCCGATTTCACCCGCCTCCGGGTGGCCCGAAAGGTGGACGATCTGATCGACGTCGAGCTCCAGGCCCTCCTCCATGCTGAAGGCATCGACCCGGCAACCGTGACCCCCTACCCGCATCAGATGGGGATCGATCATCTGCTTCGGGGAGACGTGGACGTTATCCCCGGCTACGAGATCAGCGCGGCTTTTCAATTTCAGTTGGCCGGAATCCCGGTGGAAACCCTCCGCCCGGCCGACTATGGCATTGCGTTTTACGGCGACTCCCTCTTTACCCGGCGGGATGTGATCGACCGGGACCCGGCCCGGGTGGAGCGGTTTGTCCGGGCCACCCTTTCGGGCTGGCGGTATGCCATGGAAAACCGGGATGCCGTGATCGACCGGATCGCCCGGACCCTTCCCCGGGTCCGACCGGTCCCCGGCGGAGATATAGCCATATTCAACCGGTTCCAGGCCGACGCCATGGCCGGGCTGATGCTCTACCCGGTGGTTCGGCTGGGCAACTCCAACCCCGAGCGCTGGGGGATGATGCACCGCCTGATGAAGCGGATCGGGATGGTCTCGGGCGACCTGGACGCCGACCGGTTCGTCTTTGATCCCCGGAGCTGGCGGGCTCAGGCCCGGGCCAGGGAAGAACGGATTCTGGTGATCGCCCTGACGATCATCGGCGGGCTGGCTATCCTCGCCGCCCTCTATGTGATCCTCCTTCGCCGGACGGTCATCCGCCGAACCCGGGCCCTCACCGAGATCAACCGGACCCTGGCCGCCGAGGTGGCGGAGCGGAAAGCGGCTCAGGCGGCCCTGGACGAAAGCCGGGAAACCTTTTCCACCTTCATGGATCACCTCCCCTGCGCCGCCTTTATCAAGGACGACGCCCTCCAGCCCATCTATGTCAACCGCTACGCCCGGGAGCTTTTGGGCGGGGATTTCCCGGTGGAGCCCGCCGTCGATGATGTTTTCCCGGAGGCCGGCGGGGAGTCCGGCCTTCAGGAGGAAGACCGGCGGGTTCTGTCCGGCGGCGGGCCTTTGGAGATCATCGAGACCCTCTGCGATCCGGCGGGCGAGGCCCGGATCTTTAAAACCATCAAGTTCCCGGTGCCCCGGCGCGGCGGAACACTGGGCATCGGCGGCATTGCTTTGGACGTGACCGACCTCAAGCGTTCCGAAGCCCGGCTGATCCGGGCCAAACGGGAGCTCAACGCCGTCCTTGACGCCATTTCCAAGCCGGTGATCTACCTGGACCTCGATCATCGGGTCATCTGGGCCAACCGGGCGGCGGCGGACATCGCCGGGACGTCACCGGACGCCTTCATCGGGATGCACTGCCGGGAAGTCTGGTGTCCCGACGAGGGCGCCGACCCGTGCCCGGACTGTCCGGTGGCCGGGACCACCCGGACCGGCGAGGTTTGCGAGCGGGAGTTGGCGGCGGAAGACGGTCAGGTCTGGCTGCTCCGGGCCTATCCGGTTTGCGACGACGACAACGGGATGGTGGGCGTGGTGGTGGTGGCGCTCGACGTCACCGACCATCGCCGGATGACCCAAGCCACGCTTTTGGCCAAAAAGACGGAATCCTTCCGGATTCTCGCCGGCGGGATCGCCCACGATTACAATAACCTCATGACCATCATTTTCGGCTACATCTCCATGGCCCGGGAGGAAACCGGTCCCGAGTCCGACATTTACGGGTATCTCGACGCCGCGGAGCGGGCCTGTGAGCAGTGCCGGGACCTGACCCATCAGTTCAACAAGCTCTCCGAAGGCTGGATTCCCGTTCACACCGTGGATGCCATCACCGGCCTGGTCCGGGACGAAACCGAAAGGGTTTTGAGCGGGTCGGGCAAACCGTTCCAACTGGACCTCGATCCGGGGCTCCACCCGATCTCCCACGATCCGGAGAGCCTCCGCCACGTGGTCCGAAACCTGGTCCAGAACGCCGATGATGCCACCGCCGACGGCGGGACGATCCGGGTGACGGTGAAAAATGAGACCATCTCGACGTCCCCGGCCGAAGGCCCGGCGGTCCACCTGGCGCCGGGGGCCTATGTCCGGATCACCGTGGCCGACACCGGCCGGGGGATCAACCCCGCCGACCGGGACAAGATCTTCGACCCCTACTTCACCACCAAGGGAAAGGATGCTCACAAGGGGGTGGGACTCGGGCTGGCCACGGCTTTTGCCATTGTCCGGAAGCACAACGGCCAGATCGCCGTGGAGTCGGATCCGGGGAAAGGCTCGCGCTTTGACGTCTATCTCCCGGCGACCGCCCCGGAATCTTCGGCGGGACCGGGCTGGCCATTGCCCGACGGCGAGCGGACCAGCGTCCTGGTGGTCGAGGACGAACGGCCCGTCGGAGACCTTTGCGATGTCATGCTCACCCGGCTGGGATATCATGTGGGACGGGCCGGGAGCCTGGACGAGGCCCGGGAGCAGATGACCCGGGCCGTCGATGCCGAACACCCCTACGATCTGGTCCTGGTGGACCTGACGGTGGATGGCCGATCCGCCATCCGCCGGCTGGTGCCCGACCTCCGGCGGATCGACGACAATGTGATCGTAGTGGTCACCAGCGGCTCCCCGTCCCACCCGGCCTTCACCCGGTACGCGGACTATGGATTTGACGCGGCCATCATCAAACCCTACACCCAAGGCGAGCTCCGCCATACCCTGAACGCGGCGCTGGCGGCCCGGAGCCCCGCCGCCGGCGGGGCCGTTCATGAAAGGAGGTCCTCCATGGAAACGAATGCCATCCTGAACCTGCTGACCGACCCGGTCCGGATTCTGTCCGGCGACCCTGACCTCGGCTTTGAGGACGCTCGGGATCTGGCCCGGGCCGAGGCCCGAAAGCGGTCCGACGACCCCATGCTCCTGTCCTGGTACGTCGGCCGGACCGGCGATTTTTACCCCCGGATCGAATGCGGCACTGGCGACCGGCCGGCCTGGATCGTCTATGCGGAATCCCGGGGCGGCGATCTCCCGGTGGTGGTTGATGACGGGGCCTACGTCTTTTATTTTCTGTCCGTCAGCCGTTCCCGATGACAAACCCCCATCCTTTCCATCCCTGGAGATTTTTGATAGGATCGGAGCTGAGGATAGGCGAATTGCGCCGAAACGGGCCGTTCCCGCCATGACGCGGCCGCGGGGGCGGATATGATTTGGATGCGGGAGGGACTAATGAAGCGATATGATGTAGTGGTCGTCGGATCCGGGACCGGGGGGCAGACCGCCGCCCATGCGTTGAACACCCGTGGGCTCAAGGTCGCCGTGGTCGAATCGAGCGACCGGCCCGGCGGGATCTGCGCGCTGGCCGGGTGTCAGGCCAAAAAATACTTCTACGAGGCGGCCGAGACGGTGGCCCGGTCCCGTCACCTGGCGGACAAGGGGATCGCCCAGACGGCACGGGGCGACTGGGCCGCCGTTTTGGAGCAGAAATCGGCCTTTACCGAAAACGTGCCCGACGGGACCATCGACGGACTGATGAGCGCGGGCATCGACTTCATCGAAGGCCGGGCACGGTTCGCCGAAGACGGGAGCCTGAGCGTGGACGGGGAGTCTCTCCCCGCCGATCACATTATCCTGGCCACCGGCGCCCGGCCCATGCCGCTCCCCATCGAAGGGATCGAGCATGCCATCGACAGCGGCGCCTTTCTAGACCTGACGGCCTTGCCCCGCCGGATCGTCTTTATCGGCGGCGGCTTCATCTCCTTCGAGTTTGCTCATTTCGCCGCCCGGCTGGGACCGCCGGAGTCCCGGATCACCATCCTCGAAGCGGCGGACCGGCCCCTGGGGCCGTTTGACGGGGAGATGGTCAATCTCCTGATCAGCGCCGGCGAAGCCGAAGGCATCCGCGTGGAGACTTCGGTGAAAATCACTTCCATCACCCGGACCGGTGACGAATTGACGGTTCACACGGCCGCCGGGGGGGCCTACCCCGCTGATCTGGTGGTCCAAGGCGCCGGCCGGGTCCCTGAGATCGATTCCCTGAACCTCGACGCCGCCGGCATCCGCTATTCCCGCCGGGGCATCGAGGTGACCGACGGGATGCGGACAACCAGCCCCGCCGAAGGCGGGGTTTTTGCCGTGGGAGACTGCGCGGCCACCGTCCAACTGGCCCGGGTGGCCGATTACGAGGCTCAGGTGGCGGCCCGGAACATCGTCGCGGCCCGTGAAGGCGGCGAGCCCGCCCGCATCGACTACCGGACTGTCCCGGCGGTCCTGTTCACCTATCCCCAATACGCCATGATGGGCGTCACCGAAGCCTCGCTGCTCGCGGCGGGCACGCCCTATCGCCGGAGCTTCGGCAAGGGGGTCCGCTGGCCCACCTACCGGCGGGTCGGGATGGAGCACGCCGCCTTCAAGATCCTGGTCGGCAAGGATGACCAGATCCTGGGCGCCCACATCCTCTCCGACAACGCCACCGGGATGATCAACACGCTCCGGATGGCCGCCGTGAACAAGATGGGCGTCGGCGAGCTCTACCGGCACTCCATCATGACGCCCTACCCGTCCCGGGAAAGCGATCTTCTCTACATGCTCCGGCCGTTTCTCCCGAAAGACGCCCTCGAGATCTTTTAAGGGCCGGATGCGGCCGGCCTCGCAACCCCCTCCCCCCGGCCCCCTCCGCTTGGCACCGGGGACAATGAACCCTCCGCCAACCGGGACATTGCCCCGGATGTAGAGACATCCGAGGTTTTCAAAACCTCGGATGTCTAATAACCCGGCCGGTCGCCCCTGCTACGTGTATGAGCCGCACTGGCGTGCGGCGCTCCCAGGAGTGCGAAAATTTCTTTTTCGCCGTCCAAGCGCCAGGCTTAACCCCACGCACGAGGCTATCCGA
>CAYNGG010000199.1:0-7528 GCA_964396575.1 uncultured Desulfobacteraceae bacterium
AGCGGGCCTTTTTCATCTGCACGGACGACGACATCGGCAATCTGGCCGCCGCCCTGATGCTGGCCGGCAAATCCACCTGCACCCATATTTACATCCGGATGGCCACCTGGCCCATGGCGGCCATCGCCGACCATCTCAACCAGAAACACGGCATGACTTTCATCAATATCAACGACCTGGTGGTCCAGGGCATCGAGGACCTGCCGGGGATCTTCTCTCCGCCCGTTGCCGAGGACCTGAAACGGACCCGGGAGCAGGCATCGGCATCTCCCTAAACCAACGGAGGCTCGCCATGAATCTCATCGCCCGCATCGTCGTCTGGACCGTCATCGTGACGGTCATCCCCTTTTCCGCCCCGCTGGCCGGCGGTCCTCAGAACGACCGGTCCGGACTCGTGGAGCGCATCCAGGAAGCGAAGGACGCCCTCCAACAGCCGGCGGCCATTCTGAAAAGCGGTCCCGGGGTGACTCGGACCGGACCAGCGGCCAGACAGGCCCTCCGGCCGAGGCCGGACGAAGCGCGGGTGATCATCAGGCCCGGCCGGGGCACCCCCCGCCAGGTCCGGGGCCGATCCCTTCAGCCGGCCGCCGACGATCTCCCGGCCGGACCCGAACGGGATCGGGAGACGGCCCGGCGCTTTCTCCGCTCCCTCCGGGGGACGCTCCAGCTCGTCCATCCCGACGCCGAGCTGACCCTGACCCGAACCACGGCCGACCGACTGGGCTACCGACATCTCCGATACCGTCAAACCCACCGGGGGATACCGGTCTGGCCGGCCGAAGCGATCGTTCACCTCGACCCGGCCGGCAACGTCCGGCTGATGGCCGGCAGCACGGTGCCCACCCCCCGCCGGAAAGGCCGGACTCCCCGAATCGATGCAGCCGATGCCGTCCTTCGGGCAAAAGCGGCGGTGCGCCGGGGGGAATCCGCCGAAGTGGAAGGCCCGGAGAAAATCTTCTTCCCCACCGACTCCCAAGGGGTCCGGCTGGCCTGGAAGATGAGCCTGACGGTCTCACCGGTGGTCCGTTACCGGGTGATAATCGACGCCCTCACCGGCGAGGTCCTGACCGCTTATAACACCGTCCCCACGGCGGCGGCGGACGGGTGGGGGGATGACCTGATGGGAAACCGCCGGCCTCTAAACCTCTGGCATGAAGGGGGCGCGTACTACATGGTGGACACCAGCAAGCCCATGTACCAGCCCAACCGCTCCAACCCGCCCCATCCGGATGCCGTCGAGGGGGGCATCGTCGTCCTTGACGCGGAAAACCAGCCGCCCACTGACGAAGTCGAGGAGATCACCCACATCGACTACGTCACCTCGTCCGTCCCGGATTCAGGCTGGCTCCCGGACGCGGTGAGCGCGGCTTACAATCTCTCCGAGACCTATGACTATTATTACGAGCGGCACGGCCGGAATTCCGTGGACGACAACGGGTCCACCCTTCTGGCCATCGTCCGGATCGGTGAAGGCTATCCCAACGCCGCCTGGGCCAACGACTTCATGATCTTCGGCGACGCTCGCCCTTACGCGGCCGCTCTCGACGTGGTGGCCCACGAGCTGACCCACGGGGTGACCATCAACACGGCCAACCTGATCTACAAAAACGAGTCCGGAGCCTTGAACGAATCGTTTTCCGACATTTTCGGCGAGGCGGTCGAGGCTTACAGTGTAGGCTCGGCCGACTGGATCAACGGGACGGGATTGAACGAGGCCAACGCCCGGAACCTCGCCGATCCCGCTTCGGTGGAGATCGCCTACGGACGCCGTTACCCCTCACGGATGAGCGAGTACATCGAGCTGGATGATCCTTATCTGGACTTTTTCAAGGACCGGGACAACGGCGGGGTCCATATCAACATGACCATCGTCGCCCATGCCTTCTACCTCCTGGCCGAGGGGATGAACGGGGCCATCGGCATCGCCGACGCCGAGCGGATCTTCTACCGGGCTCTGGCCCATCACCTGGTGGCAAGCTCCCGGTTTGTGGACTGCCGGCTCGCCTGCGTGGCCTCGGCCGAAGAGCTTTTCGGCGAGGGGTCAATCCAGGCCCGGCGCACCGCTGAGGCCTTTGACGCCGTGGAAATTTACGAGGGCTCCCCTACCCCGTCGCCGGACGAAACCGAATTCAGTCCGCCGGCCGAAGGCGATGAAGCGCTCCTCTTCGTCTATTACGATGACTTCTTCGGCGATTACTATCTCGGACGGCGGGAAAGCGGGGACCCGGCCTCGGGGGTCCGGCTGTCCACCTATCCCGTGGCCCCGGCCCGGCCGTCGGTGACCGAAGACGGGGAGATGGCCGTATTCGTGGACTCGCTTTTCGATATGTGCTTCATCCTGACCAACGGCAGCAAGGATGAATACTGCCTGGGAGAGATCTTTCTGACCGCGTCCGTGGCCATGTCGCCGGACGGATCCCTGTACAGCTTCGTCCTGCTCGACGACGATCTGGAGCCCGGCAACGTGATCACCGTCATCGATATCGACACTGAAAGCCGGGTAGATTACACGCTCGTGGCTCCGGCCTTTGACGGGGCCGCCACCAACACGGTCATCCGGGCCGATGCCATGAGCTTCACCTCGGACAACCGGTACCTGATCTATGACGCCCTCAACCGCATCCAGCTCATCGACGGCTCGATCTACGAAGCCTGGAGCATTTACGCGCTGGACCTCCGGACCGGCCAGACCCTGGTCCTGATGCCCCCCAACCGGGACCTGGATATCGGATATCCGGCCCTGAGCCAGACCAACGACAACTTCGTCACCTTTGACGCCTTCCATCCGTCGGTCGGCGGCTCGGATATCCGGGTCCTCAACATGATCAAAAATTACATTTCCACCGTCTCGACTTCCGGCAACTGGGGCACCCCCGTTTATACCACGGACGACGGCGCGATCCTCTATTCCCGCCCGGACGATGCCACGCCGACCGGTTTTTCCATCTGGCGCCATCCCCTCGCCTCCGACCGGATGACGTCAACCGGAGAGCCGTCTCTCTACATGGCCAATGCTGATTACGCCACGGCTTACCGGGGACCGGGAGGTAGCGGTGACGGGGGCGCGCCCGCGCCTGAGCCCGCCCCGGACGCCGGTGATAGTGGAAATGATGGCGGCGGAGGCGGTGGAGGGTGTTTTATGGATGTGGTCGGATCTCCTTTCCCGCTGTCCGCCGTTGCGTCGATGGTCACCCTGGTCGCCGTCGGCTCCCTGGTCTTTTCCATCCGTCGGCGGCGGCGGAAAGCCCGAGGCCGGCCATGAGCCAAACCGTTCGGACCGCCTGCCCCCTGGACTGCTTCGACGCCTGCGGGCTCATCGCCACCGTTGACGGGGACCGGGTCACCCGGATCGCCGGGGACCCGGACCATCCCCTGACCCGGGGCCGGATCTGCCCCAAAGGCAAGGCGATCCTCTCACGGACGGTCAGCCCCGACCGATTGACAACGCCTTTGCGGCGCCAACGAGGCGGGGGATTCAAGCCGGTCTCCCCGGAGGCGGCCCTCGACGAGCTGGCCGACCGGCTGGCATCGGCCCGAGCCCGCCACGGTCCCGCGTCCGTCCTCCATTTCGCCTATGACGGCTACACCGGCCTGATCAAAACCATCGACTCGGTCTTTTTCAACCATTTTGCTCAAAACGGCGACAGCGGGGTCACCCGGCCCCGAGGCAGCCTCTGCTGGGGAGCCGGGATGGCGGCCCAGCGGTATGACTTCGGCGATGTCCGCGGGCACGCCCCCGAGGACATCCCCCATGCCCGGACCCTGATCTTATGGGGCCGGAACCCCGCCCACACCAACGTCCACCTCCTGGATTCGGTCCGGGCGGCAAGACGGTCCGGAGCGACGGTGGTCCTCATTGACCCGGTCCGGACGGCGACGGCCCGGATGGCCGACCATCACATCCGAATCCGGCCGGGCGCCGATGGGATTCTGGCGCTCGGGATGGCCAACGAGATCATCCGCAAGGGGTGGGTCGATCCGGACTTTATCAGCCGCCGGGTCCTCGGGTTCCGCCGTTTTGCCGCATCGATCGAAGACCTCGATCCCGAGCGGGTCGAGGGGATGACCGGGGTGTCGGCTGAGACCCTCCGGTGGCTGGCCCGGCAATACGCCCTTGGCGGTCCGGCGTGCATCCTGATCGGCTACGGCCTTCAGCGATACGCCAACGGCGGCAACACAGTCCGGGCCATCGACGCCCTCGGGGCGATCACCGGCCGGATCGGGATATCCGGGGGCGGGGTCAATTACGCCAACCGGTCCGCCGGCCGGTTTCTCGGCGGGGTCCTGGCCCGGAGCCGGGAGATGGCCCCGCCCTCCCGGACCTTCCCCATCGGCCGCCTCGGCCGCTTTCTGGAGACGGTTACCGATCCCCCCATCGATGTGGCGGTGGTGACCAAAGCCAACCCGGCGGTCCAGGCTCCTGAGATCGACCGGGTGGTCCGGGGGCTCTCAGACCTTCCCTTCACCGTCGTGATCGATCCGTTTCTCACCGACACGGCCCGGTGCGCGGACCTGGTGCTGCCGGCGACCAGCGTCCTCGAAGAACAGGACCTGATCATCAGCAGCATGTTCTCCCCCTACGTCAACCCGGTCTTTCCGGCGGTCCACCCGCCGGAGGGGGTCATGAGCGAATACGATCTTTTCGCGGCCCTCGCCCGCCGGCTGAATTTGACCGACTACCCGTTTTGGTCCCGCCGGGATTATCTCGAAAGCCTGATGACCCCGCTTCTCGAACGGTTTTCCGTAACCCTGGCCGATCTCGAGACCGGGTATTTCCGAATCCCCGATAGTGCCGTTCCCTGGGCCGAAGGGCCGTTTGCCACCCCGTCGGGCCGGTTCGAGCTGTTCAGCGCATCGGCCGCGGCCGACGGGCATGATCCCCTGCCGACGGTCCGATTTCCGGCCGAGCCGGGCGATAAGGGGGCCGCGTATCCGTTTCGCCTGCTCACTCCGCATCCCCGCCACTCGATCCATTCCCAGCACTTTCGCCGGACCGACGGCCGGCCCGTGGCCCGGATTCACCCCGAGACCTTGCAATCGGCTTCAATATCGGATAAGGATACGGCCCGATTAGAGTCGGCCGGCGGGTCCCTGACCGTCCGGGTCCGGGCGGACCGGGCGGTGCCCCCGGACCTGGTGGCCGTTGACGAAGGCTACTGGCACAAGAGCGGCCCGGTGAACCGCCTGACATCGGCCGAATTGTCGGACATGGGCGAGGGGGCCGCCTTTAATGACTGTTTCTGCCGGATCGAGCCCCACCATCCGGCTGACGACAAGACTGAACCGGAGGTGACGTGAAAGGCATTATTCTGGCCGGCGGGTCGGGCACCCGGCTTTACCCCATCACTCAGGTGGTGAGCAAGCAGCTCTTGCCGATCTACGACAAGCCGATGATCTATCACCCGCTGTCGGTCCTCATGCTGGCGGGCATCCGCGAGATCCTGGTGATTTCAACCCCCCATGACCTGCCCCTGTTTAAGCACCTCCTGGGCGACGGGTCCCAGTGGGGGATTTCCTTTGAATATGCCGAGCAGCCCCGGCCCGAAGGGCTGGCGCAAGCCTTTATCATCGGCCGGGAGTTTGTCGGCGACGGGCCGGTCTGCCTCATCCTGGGCGACAACATCTTTTACGGGTACGGCCTGTCCGGACAGCTCGGCGCGGCACGGTCCAGAGCCCACGGCGCCACGGTCTTCGGCTACTGGGTCCGGGACCCTCAGCGGTACGGCGTGGTCCAGTTCGACGAGGACGGCCGGGCGGTCTCCATCGAGGAAAAGCCGCAAAAGCCGCAATCGAATTGGGCGGTAACCGGGCTCTATTTTTACGACAACCAGGTCCTCGACATCGCCGCCGACCTGAAGCCCTCGCCCCGGGGCGAGCTGGAGATCACCGACGTCAACATGGCCTATCTCCGGGGGGGGAATCTCCACGTGGAGCGGCTGGGACGGGGGATCGCCTGGCTCGACACCGGAACCCACGAAACCCTGATGCAGGCATCCTCTTACATCGAGGCCATCGAGACCCGGCAGGGGCTCAAGGTCGCCTGCGTCGAGGAGATCGCCTATCGGAGGGGGTATATCGACGCGGCCCGGGTGGAGGAGCTGGCCCGGCCGCTGATGCGGAATCAGTACGGCCGGTATCTCATGGACATGCTCACCTACGATCAGGAGCTGATATGAAGGTCACGCTGACGCCCATCGAAGGGCCGATCATCATCGAGCCGCGGGTCTTTTCGGACGCACGCGGCTGGTTCATGGAAACCTACCGCCGGAACCGATATCAGGATGCGGGGATCGACCGGACCTTTGTCCAGGATAATCTCTCCTTTTCGGTGCGCGGGACGCTCCGGGGGCTCCATTTCCAGATCACCCGGCCCCAGGCCAAGCTGGTCCAGGCCCTTTCCGGCGAGGTCTTCGACGTGGCCGTGGACATCCGGCCCGGCTCCCCCTCCTTTGGCCGGTGGGTGGGAGCTCACCTGTCCGGTGAGTCCGGAAAGCAGTTTTTCATCCCCGAAGGCTTTGCTCACGGCTTTTGCGTCCTGTCGGAAACCGCTCACTTCGCCTACAAATGCTCGGCCTACTACGCCCCCGAGGATGAGGGCGGAATCTTGTGGTCCGACCCGGCAATCGGGATCGAGTGGCCGGCGGAGGCCCCCATCGTCTCGGACAAGGACTCGGCCTTTCCCCTTCTGGCGGAGCTCCCGCCGGAACGGCTCTACGACCCGGCGGAGGTCCTATGAAGCTCTTGATCATCGGAGATAAGGGGCAGCTCGGCCATGAGCTGATGGCTCGGGGACCGGGCGCGGGCCTTGACGTGGCCGGGGCGGACCTCCCCGACATCGACATCACCGACCCGGCTTCGGTGGCCCGGCGGCTCGACGCGGACCGGCCGGATCTGGTGATCAATGCCGCCGCCTACACGGCGGTGGACCGGGCCGAATCGGAGTCTGAGGCCGCCTATGCCGTCAACCGGGACGGGCCGGCGGTCCTCGCCCGAGCCTGCCGGGACCGATCGATCCCGCTGGCCCACGTCTCCACCGATTTCGTCTTTGACGGCGAAACGGAAACCCCCTACACGGAAACCGATCCGGTCCGGCCCCTGGGGGTGTACGGGGCGAGCAAAGCCGAGGGGGAAGCAGCGGTCCGGGAGATCCTGGAAGCCCACTTCATCGTCCGGACCGCCTGGCTCTACGGGGTCCATGGCGCCAACTTCGTCAAGACGATGATCCGGCTGGGCCGGGAGCGGGAAACGCTCCGGGTGGTGGCTGACCAGCGGGGTTGCCCCACCTCCGCCGCCGACCTGGCCGACGCCCTCCTGACCATGGCGAACCGGGTCCGTCAGGGCGGGGAGATCCCCTGGGGGACCTATCACTACTGCGGCTCAGGGATCACCACCTGGCACGGACTGGCCGAAGCGGCCATCGACCGGGCCCGAGACCATGTCCCGATGACGGTCACCGAAATCGTCCCCATCCCCACCTCGGAATACCCCACCCCGGTTCGGCGGCCCGCCTTTTCAGCGCTGGATTGCG
>CAYNGG010000200.1:0-7468 GCA_964396575.1 uncultured Desulfobacteraceae bacterium
CGTCTCAAATCACCACACAACCCCTGATGGCGATTTCCTTGTACATGGACCAAAATGTGCCAAAGGCGATCACAATGGGCCTACGACTTCGGGATGTGGATGTAATAACGGCGTGGGAAGATGGTTGCAGCGAATTACCGGACGATCAACTGCTCGATCGTGCTAGTGAGCTTGATAGCGTATTATTCACCCATGACGATGATTTGTTAATTGAGGCCGCACGAAGACAACAGAACGGCATTTCATTTGTCGGAGTTATCTTTGCCCGCCAACTGGATCTTACCATCGGAAAAATCGTTGAAGATTTGGAAACGATAGCCAAAGTCGAATTCCCAGAGGATTTGTACAACAGCGTATTATTTCTGCCACTTTAGCTTTCCAAAAGGTATTCGCTCAATGTCGGACCCCGGAAAAGCTGATGATGGACAATAGATGCCACGTGAGACGCTACCGCCCATCCCCGGCTGCCGCTGCCGCCAGCACCACGGAATGGGCCAGGGCCTCGGTGATAAACGGGTTTTCGTCGGCTTGCATCCCGTCAATCTCGGAGCGGGTATAGACTTTGATATCGATGTCCAGGGGAAGGCCGGCAAACCGGTCGATGTAGCGGTCCTGGCGCTGGAGAAACGGGGCCGGATCGGCCGACTTGATGATGAGCAGGTCGATGTCGCTGTCGGGGGTGGCCTCATCCCGGGCCAGGGAGCCGTGGAGCCGGATCTCGACGACGTCGGGGGCATCGTCGGCAATCCCGGAGGCGATCCGCCGAAGGCGGGTCATCAGGGCGTCCCTATCGATGGAGGTGATCTCGACAGAAGGATAGGATCGTTTCACAAGCATGGATGGCCTCGGTGGCGATGGTCAGGTCAAAGTAGTCGGCCGGCCGACCGGAAGGAAAGCCGTTGGGATACCGGGCTTCGATATAGTAGCGATCAAGGACTCGCGCCGAGGTTTTCAATGCCTCGGCGGCTTCGATCGATTCTTCGGTGAGGAGATCGGTGAGGAGATATAGGATGCCGTGGCCCCGGACGCTCCGATTCAGGGAATAGTGAACGGCCTTGACGGCCTTTTCCGCGGATTGCTGGCAGGTAAAGCAGGCCCATTCGTAAAAGGCGTATTGGACGTCGATCCGGGCGCGCTGAAAATCGCGCTCCGCCTGGCTCATCCAGTCCTGACTTCGGTTTGGCATGGTCTCCCTTTCCAATCCTTATAACCTTTTCAGAGTCTATCACGGAAAGCCCCTGAGATGTGAACCCCTTTTCACCGCCGGCGGTTCCACTCCGGCGGAGGCGGGAACCATACCATGACCGATCCCCAAAAGCTCCGGTTTTCCATTGACCGCGGCGGCACCTTTACCGACATCTACGCCGAGATTCCCGGTGAGCCGGGGTATCAGGTGGTCAAGCTCCTTTCCGAGGACCCGGCCAACTACGCTGACGCGCCCCGGGAGGGCATCCGCCGGGTTCTGTCGGCGGTCACCGGCCGGAATTTGCCCAAATCGGGGTTCGACGCCGGCGGGATCGAATGGATTCGGATGGGGACCACCGTGGCCACCAACGCTCTCCTGGAGCGCAAAGGGGCCCGGTGCGGCCTCCTGATCACCGAAGGCTTCCGGGACATCCTCCAGATCGGCAACCAGGACCGGCCGGACATCTTCGACCTCGAGATCCGGAAGCGCGACCTCCTCTACGAGGCGGTGGTGGAGGTCCGGGAGCGGCTGCGGATTTTGCCCGAAAAGGGGCCCGATCCGGCGGGCGAGGTGGTCACGGGGATCACCGGCGAGCGGCTCCTGGTGATGACCCGGCCCGATCTCGATGCTCTCCGGCCCGAGCTTCAGGCTCTGTTGGACCGGGGGATCGAGAGTCTTGCAATCGTCTTCATGCACGCCTATGCCTGGCCGGGTCATGAGCGGATGGTGGGGGACCTGGCCCGGGAGATGGGGTTTGCTCAGGTCTCGCTCTCCTCCGACGTGATGCCGATGGTCAAGCTGGTGGCTCGGGGGGACACGGCCATGACCGACGCCTATCTCACCCCCCACATCCGGCGGTATATCGACAACTTCCGCAACGGGTTCGCCGACGGACTGGCCGAGACCACGCTCCTTTTCATGCAGTCCGACGGCGGCCTGGCCCCGGCGGACGACTTCACCGGGTCCCGGGCCATTCTCTCCGGGCCGGCCGGCGGGGTGGTGGGCTACGCCATGACCACCACCGGGCGGGAGGCGGACGGGCCGGTCATCGGGTTCGACATGGGGGGGACTTCCACCGACGTCTCCCGGTTTGGCGGCGAATATGAGCTGGTCCACGAGACCGAGACCGCCGGGGTCCGGATTCAGGCGCCTCAGCTCCATATCCGGACGGTGGCCGCCGGCGGCGGGTCCCGGCTCTTTTTCGAGCACGGGATGTTCATGGTGGGGCCCGAATCGGCCGGAGCCCATCCGGGGCCGGTCTGTTACCGGAAGGGCGGCCATCTGGCGGTTACCGACGCCAACCTTCTCCTGGGACGGATTCAGCCCGATTTCTTTCCCCGGATTTTCGGGCCGTCGGAAAGCGAGCCGCTCGACCTGCCGGCCACCCGCCGGGCCTTCGAGGCCCTCACCGGCGAAATCAACGCTCACTATGCCCAAAGCGGCCGCCCTCCCATGACCCCCGAGGCGGTGGCCTTCGGGTTTATCCGGGTGGCCAACGAGGTGATGGTCCGGCCCATCCGGGAGATCTCCGTGATGCGCGGTTACGACATCAAGGCCCATGTCCTGGCCACCTTCGGCGGAGCCGGCCCCCAACATGCCTGTGCCGTGGCCCGGTCCCTGGGGATTTCCCGGATCTTCATCCACCGGTTTTCCGGGATTCTGTCGGCTTACGGGATGGGGCTGGCCGATGTGGTGACGGAGCGGCAACGGCCGTCGGCCGCGATCTACAATGAGGCCGCGCTGCCGGAGCTCAATCGGACCCTGGACGCGCTCCAGGCCGAAGCCGAAGGGGAGCTTCTGGACCGGGGGTTTGAGCCCGGCCGGATTTCGAGCCGGCGGTTCATCAACCTCCGGTACAGCGGCACGGACACCTCCTTGATGATCCCGGCACCGGATGACGGGGACTTTGCCGCCGGGTTTGTCGATGTCTATCGCCGGGAATTCGGGTTTGTCCTTTCCGACCGGGAGATCCTCGCCGACGACCTTCGGGTCCGGTCGGTGGGCCGGACGGCGGACCTCAAGCCGATCCGGTTGGCCCCGGCCGAGGGACATCCCAAGCCGGTGGAGTCGGCTCCCTGCTATTTTGAAACCGGCTGGGCCGAGACCGCCATCTACCGGATGGCCGACCTCGGCGCCGGACACCGGATCGACGGGCCGGCGATCATCATGCAGGACACCTCGACGATCCTGGTGGAGCCCGACTGCCGGGCGACGATCACGGATTACGGGGACGTGGAAATCACGGTGGGCGCCGGCCTCACCGAAACGGTGGGCACGGCGGTGGACCCGGTCCAGTTGTCGATCTTTTCCAATCTCTTCATGTCCATCGCCGAGCAGATGGGCCGGATGCTCCAGAAAACGGCCATTTCGACCAACATCAAGGAGCGGCTCGATTTTTCCTGCGCAATGTTCGGGCCCGAGGGTGAGCTGGTGGCCAACGCGCCCCATCTCCCGGTTCATCTTGGGGCCATGAGCGAGGCGGTCAAAGCTCAGATCCGGTTGCGGGGCGGCGAGCTGGTTCCGGGGGATGTCCTGGTCTCCAATCATCCGGCCGCCGGAGGCTCCCATCTCCCGGATATTACCGTGATCACCCCGGTTTTCAAGGACGGCGAGGCCATCTTCTGGGTGGCGGCTCGAGGCCATCACGCCGACATCGGCGGGATCTCACCGGGCTCGATGCCGCCGGGCTCCCGCTACCTCCAGGAAGAGGGGGCCTGCATCGACTCCTTCAAGCTGGTGGCCGGCGGAATCTTCCAGGAGACGGGGATTTCCGAGCTCCTCCGGGCGCCGGGGGCGATCACTCCGCTGCCCGGCCGACCGGCCATTGCCGGGACCCGGCTTCTGCCCGACAACATCTCCGACCTGAAGGCCCAGGTGGCGGCCAATCAAAAAGGGATCGACCTGGTGCTCGAGATGGTGGCCCATTATGGCCTGGAGGTGGTCCAGGCTTACATGAAGCACGTTCAGAACGCGGCCGAAGAGGCGGTCCGGGCCAGCCTCCGGGCCTTGTCCGCCGACAAGGGGCTGGCCGAGATCGGCACGGTGGAGGCGGTTGACCATCTCGATGACGGGAGCCCCATTGTTTTGCGGTTGACCATCGACCGGCGGGACGGCTCCGCGATCTTCGACTTCACCGGGACGGGCCACGAGATCTGGGGCAACTGCAACGCGCCTCTGGCCGTGACCAAATCGGCGGTCCTCTACGCCCTCCGCTGTCTTATCCAAAAGGATTTGCCCCTGAACCACGGCTGCCTGATCCCCATCACCGTGACCGTGGAACGGGGCTCACTCCTTGACCCATCGCCCGACGCGGCGGTGGTGGGCGGAAACGTCCTCACCTCCCAGCGGGTGGTGGACGTGATCCTGAAAGCCTTTGGCGTGGCCGCCGCATCCCAGGGCTGCATGAACAACCTGACCTTCGGCAATGACCGGTTCGGCTACTATGAGACGATCGGCGGCGGGGCCGGGGCCGGGCCGTCCTGGCACGGTCAGTCCGGCGTCCATACTCACATGACCAACACCCGGATCACCGACCCGGAGATCCTCGAACGCCGGTATCCGGTTCTCCTTCGCGAGTTCTCCGTCCGCCGGGGCTCCGGAGGCCTCGGCCGGTTCAAGGGCGGCGACGGCCTCGTCCGGGAGATCGAGTTTCTCGAGCCCCTGAACGTCGCCATCCTGTCGGAGCGGCGGGTCTTTTCGCCCTATGGTCTCGAAGGCGGCGGGCCGGGGGAGCGGGGGCTCAACCTCTTCATCCGAGCCGACGGCCGGGTCCTCAACATCGGCGCCAAAAACGAGATCCGCGCCGAGCCCGGAGACCGGCTTCGGGTCCTGACCCCCGGCGGCGGGGGGTTTGGAAATTCCTACCCCTGATTTCCGCCAATGCCCCATTGAGCCGGTTTTCACAACCGATATAAGATGCCATCCCGCAAGGTTTACGATGATCGGCGGCCCCTGCCGGCCGATTTGGAAACCGTGACCCAAGGATCAAAGGGAGACGCTGATGGCAAAGACGGGTAAAAGACGGTGGTGGTGGCGGATGGCTCTGGCGGCGGCGATGGTTTTCCTGATGGTGGGATGTGCAAAACAGACACTTGCGCCGCCGCCAATTTCCGATGGCCCTCTGCCGCTGGATCTGGCGATCCGGTCTCTTGCCCGGGACCTCCTGGACCCCATCGTCCGGGACCGGGGGGATGCTCGGGAGATGGCCCGGATCGTCATCGAGCCGTTTTTCGACCGGGATGGGGGCGAGGTCCCGGCGGTCAGCCGGACCATTGAACGGGGATTCATGGATGCCGTCGCCCGATATCCCACCCTGTCCCTGGACCGGCTGAACAGCAAGACGGTTGACGGAGCGGATTACCTCATCACCGGGACCATTGGACTGGATGCCCGGAACGGGAAGGGGGACGGCGATCCCGAGCCGACCTACCGGGTGACGGCGCGGGTGACGGGGCTCGGGGAAAACCCATTGGAATCGGAATCCGAGGTCCGGGTGGCGGGCCGGGATATCGACTACACCCCGACGCCGTTTTATCGCGACAACCCGGTCTTTTTGCGGCCTGACGCGGACCGAACGGCACCCGCCGGGGGACGTCCGGCGGACATCGAAGCGCTCATCACCCGGGCCCTGATCACCGAAGGAGAATCGGCCTTTGACGCGGGTGACTACCGGCTGGCCCTGGGCCTGTTTGAGCGGGCGGCGAGCCGGCCCGGCGGAGAGACCTTGCGGTCCCTGGCCGGGATCTACATGGCGAGCTGGAAGCTGGACCGGAAGGACGCGGCGGAGGCGGCATTCGGCCGGATCGTGGCGTTCAGCGTCGAACGGCACGAGACGCTGACCGTGAAATTCCTCTTTGCCGTCAATTCGGATGAGTTTATCCGGGATGCGGACTTACGGCGCCAATACCGGCTCTGGCTCCGCCGGATCGGGACCTACTTCCACCGGACCGGCGGCTGCCTCCATGTAATCGGCCACAGCAGCCGATCGGGGACCGAAACCTGGAACGAAACCCTCTCCCGGAATCGGGCCCTTCGGATTCAGGGTCTGCTCAAGCCCAGCTTCCCCGAAGTGATGTCCCGGTCCGTCGCCATTGGCCGGGGCTATCAGGACAACATCATTGGGATCGGCACCGATGATGAGCGGGACGCCCTGGACCGGCGGGTGGAAATCGTGCCGGTGCCCTGTGAAACCCTGACGGCGAGCCGATGACTGTTGAGGCCCTGACCCGCTATTGCTCCTGAATCAGGGCCTTCACCGAATTGACGTAGTCATCGACGAGCTGTTGAGCTTCCGGAGAGGCGGCTTTTGGCGCTTCCTCTTTTGGATTGCCCGCTACGCCCGCTTTTTGAGCAATCTGGACTTCCCGGTCGTTTAGATAGGTGAAGACGCCATCGGTTCTGAACTCGGCCCGGGGCCCTTTGAAAACGACCGCCGCCGTGGGGGAGATGAGCTTGGCCGGGGCCGCCGGCCGGGCGGCGGATCGGTAAGTGACTTTCCCGGAAAACAGGTGGATCTCTCGCCGTGGCGCGGGAGGGGGGAGCAGCGGCTCTGGTTTCCGATGATACATCAGCATGACCGATGATCCCGGGTGCAAGGTCAGATAGGATCCGTCTTCATAGCGGGCGTGGCAGAGGCCGTCCTGGCCGATATGAATCCGATCACCGGGATAGAGGACAATGCCGTTTTGGACCGGCTGTTGAGCCATCCCCTCCCGCTCTAAAAAAATTCCGCCCAAAGCCGATTCAACCGTGGCGATGGCCCCGGCCTCCGGGCCCGCGACGCTGATGCCGTAGCTCACTAAAATGATCGCCACCCCGAGAACCCTGCCGTAACGACATAAAAACCCCATCCCTTCCCCCTTTCGCTTGTCTGATTGCCACTCGAATATCTCGATCATGATTTATAAAGAATCATTTTCAGATTATCGGCCTTGGACCGTCGAATCAATGGAGGCGGGACGGTATTCGGGATGGGGCTTTTCCTACCTGGGAAAAAGAGGGGGGGCTCTTTCCAACTGATCGACAAGATTGTCGATGCCCGGCGGCCATTGTCGGGGAACAGACCCCAAAGATTCTTTTCAACATCCCGTATATAAAGCAAAATCGCTTTTGGCACGGTTTGTGGTTAATGGGTAAGCGCAAGTCGATGGAATCGAAGACGAAACCCAAACCCCAAACGGAGGAGGCAAACCCATGAAAGCGATTTGCAAGCTGGCCCTGACGACCCTGACTATGACCCTGATGACCGTTGCGCCCGTTCTGGCATTCGGCCCCGGCGGCGGC
>CAYNGG010000201.1:0-7369 GCA_964396575.1 uncultured Desulfobacteraceae bacterium
TGTTCCCGTTCATGAGCGTCTGGGAGAACGTGGGGTTCGGTCTCCGGATGCAGCGGCGGCTCACCGCCGACGGCCGCCGGCGGATCGATGACATCCTCGATTTGACCGGCCTGACCGACCATGCCGGGCGACGGCCTCACGAGCTCTCCGGAGGGCAGCAGCAGCGGGCCAGCCTGGCCCGGGCGTTGGTGCTCCAGCCGGCGGTCCTGCTTCTCGACGAGCCCCTGAGCCACCTGGACGCTACTCTCCGGGGCCAGATGCGCGAGCTGATCGTTGACATCCAGCGCCGGACCCGAACGACCACGCTGTTCGTCACTCACGACCAGGCCGAGGCCCTGATGATCTCCGGCCGGATCGGGCTGTTGCTGGACGGCCGCCTCCGGCAGGTGGGCTCTCCCCGGGACCTCTTCCACCGCCCGGCTGATTCGGAAGTGGCCCGGTTTTTCGGAGGGGAGAACTTCTTTGCCGGCCGGGTTCGCGACGGGGTTTTCCACTCCCCCTACGTGACCGCCCCGGTTGGAACGGCCAACGGGGGCGGGGGCGACCGGACCGCCACCATCCGGCCCGAGGACGTGGGGGTCCGGAAGGCGGACGACGGACCGGGGGTGACCGGCCGGATCATCCGGACCCGGTTCGAGGGGGTCGCCACCCGGGTCTGGATCGACTGCGACGGGGTGACCTTTCTTGCCCTCAGCCCCGACCCGGACTTGCGCCCCGGTCAGACGGTCCGGCTCGACCTGCCGGCCGACCGGGTCCGGGTTTTTCCAAAATCATCCAATCCCTATCAGTAAGGAGCGCGCATGGACCCCATGGAAAAATGGCGGCCGGTGGTGGCCGACTACCTGGCCGCGGCCGACTGGTCCGCGGTCCCGGCCATCCGGGGCCGGACCTTCACCGTAACTCCCCTGGCCCGAGGGGAATACAATCTCAACTATCTCCTGACGGACGACGACGCCATGGCGCCTCTCGTCTTCCGGCTCAACCGAGGCACCCAGATCGGCCGGGACGACCAGATTGTTTATGAATACAACGCCTTGCGATTGCTCGAAGACAGCGGGGTTACGCCCCGGCCTCACGCCGTTGATGACGCGGGGGCGAGGGACTGGTTCGGCCGGGGGATTCTGATCATGGAATATCTCCCCGGGACGCCCCTGGACTACCGGCGGGACCTGAGGGCGGCGGCCCGGCTCTTTGCAAAAATCCACCGGGTTCCCGTCCCCGAAGCGACCAACCCGCTGATCCGTGAGGACGCCCCCCTGTCGATCATCTACGAGGAATGCGCCGGGCTCCTCGACACCTATTTTAACTCCGACCTGGCCGACCCGGAGATCCGGCGCTATCTCCGGGACCTCATCGCCTGGATGGACGCGGCCCGGTCCGCCGAACGGTTTCTGCTCGCCGATCCCTGGCTCTGCATCGTCAACACCGAGGTCAACGCCAACAACTTCATCGCCAATCGGGCTGAGGGAACGCTCCACCTGGTGGACTGGGAGATGCCCCGGTGGGGCGATCCCACGAGCGACCTGGCTCATTTCCGGTCGCCGTTGACCACTCTCTGGAAGACCGATTACCGGATGACCGGAGACGACCGGGAGCAGTTTTTGAAAACATACACCGACGCCGTGGGCGACGCTCACCTCCGCGACACCCTGGACGAGCGGATGCGGCTGAGGGAGCCGTTCGTCCTCCTGCGGGGGATTTCCTGGTCGGCTTATGGCTGGGTGGCCTATCAGACCGATTTCAGCGGCGTGAAAAACCCCGACACCTGGGAGGTCTTAAACCGGTACCTGGACCTCGGCTTTATCCGGTCCCTGTTCGACCCGATCCTCGCCCGGGCCCCGGACCGGTTTTACGTGGACGAGTGACCGGGGAGAAGGCCCCCGAGCCGGTCCGATCGGAGTCGGGCCACCCGGCTGAAAAGCCCTCCGCAGAACCGGCAATCGTCACAGCGGCCGTCGCATCCGGTGAGCCGGTCGAAAAAGTCGGCGGGGAGGGCCGGGTTGTCGATCTGATAGACGTCGGCCATCCATTGAGGGGCGTCGAGGAGGTCGAGGAGATTGCCCGGATAGGCCCCGTCGAGATAGGCCCGGATCGTCCGGGACAGAAAGGCCGGGCCGAGGGTCCGGCCGCAGACCTTGATGAAATCGACGACTCCCGCATAGCGGCTTAGGTCCTCGGGGCGGATAAAGGGGGAGCGGAAGATGGCTTCGGGCCGGTCGGTGAGATACCGGATACAGCCCAGCCGGCGGTTGAGCTCGAAGGTGTCCATGCCCCGGCCCATGTGGGTCAGGGCGATGTGGGCGTCGTGAGCGGGCTTGTAGGGGCAGCGGTGAAGGCAGCCCTCGTTGGCCAACAGCCCGATCCGGATGCCGGGATGGTCGGCCTTCAGGCGGGCGGCGGTTTTGCTCAGGGCGTCGGGGGACCGGTTGAGGCCCCGGTCGAGAATCAGGCGGCGGGGCAGCCGGAACCGGGTCCGGGCGATGACCTCCAGGACGGCGCTGGCCTTGTCGGCGGTGTCGATCATGAAGTTGACGCTCGGGACCGCCTCCAACCGGGCGGCGGTCTCCGGGCCGGCATCGGACAGGGCGTTTAGATGATAGGGGTCGGCGAAGATGATCCCGTCGATCGCCGACGCTTTGACCAGGGCATCGAGCCGCTCTGCGACCGCTTTTAAGGATTCGGGGTCGGCGTAAGCCCCGGGCGGGTGGAACCGGCTGTTGAGCAGAGCGTAACGCCGGGGCCCCTTGATCCGGCGGAGGGATTCGATGATATCCGCCGTGGACCGGTTTTCGAGCCGGTACCGGGCATCGGGAATCCCGGGGGCCTGGAGACCGACGTGGACGGACTCGATGGCGTCGGCCCGACGGCTCAGAAACCGGAGATAGTCGGGATCGGGGGAAAAGGGGACGTCCAGCCGCATGGTTTCAGGGAGGCCCCGCGAGCTTTTGCAAATCTCGCGGGGCGTGTCGGTTTCGAATCAGCCGTTGGCGGCCATGGAGACATCGGGTTCCGTTTCGGACCGGAAGGCCCGGTCGAGGGCCTCGTCGATCCGATCGACGAAAACGATCTCGATGGCCTCCCGGACCTCGTCGGGGATATCGTCCAGGTCTTTTTCGTTCCGGCGGGGGAGGATCACCGTGGCGAGTCCGGCCCGGTGGGCCGCCAGGACCTTCATCTTGATTCCGCCCACCGGCAGGACCCGGCCCCGGAGGGTCACCTCCCCGGTCATCCCGGTGTCCCCTCGCACCGGCTTGCCCGAAAAGAGGCTGGCCATGGCCATCACCATGGCCACCCCGGCCGATGGCCCGTCCTTGGGGATGGCGCCGGCCGGGACGTGGAGATGGACGTCGGTTTTTTCGAAGCCGTCGGGGTCAACGTGGAGCTCGGCCGCTTTGGCCCGGACATAGGAGTGGGCGATCTGGGCGCTTTCCCGCATGACTTCGCCGAGCTGGCCGGTGAGGGTGAGCCCCCCCTTGCCCCGCATCCGGGTGGCTTCGATAAAGAGGATGTCCCCTCCGGTGGCGGTCACCGCCAGGCCGGTGGCGATCCCGGGGATTTCGATCTGCTCGGAGAGGTCCGACTCGAACTGTTCCTTTTTAAGATACGTCCGGACCAGCTCGGGGGTGATTTCGGACCGGGCCAGCTCGCGGCCCACGATCCGGACGGCGCTCTTCCGGCAGATGGCCCCGATCTGGCGTTCGAGGTTCCGGACTCCGGCTTCCCGGGTGTAATCCTCGATGATCTTTTTCAAGGCCGTCTCGGTGAACGTGACCTCATCCGTCCAGAGGCCGTTGGCCCGAATCTGGCGGGGGACCAGGTGGCCCTCGGCGATCTTGAGCTTTTCCAGCTCGGTGTAGCCGTCTAAGGAGATGATCTCCATCCGGTCCAAAAGGGGCGCGGGAATCGTGCCCCGCTGGTTGGCGGTGGTGATGAACATCACGTCGGAGAGGTCGAAATCGACGTCTAAGTAGTGATCCCGGAAGGCCCGGTTCTGGGCCGGGTCGAGGACTTCGAGGAGGGCGCTGCTGGGATCGCCCCGCCAGTCGCTGCCCACCTTGTCCACCTCGTCGAGCATGAAAACCGGGTTCCGGGTTCCGGCCCGCTTGATGGCCTGGATGATCCGGCCGGGCATGGCCCCGATGTAGGTCCGGCGATGGCCCCGGATCTCGGCCTCGTCACGCATCCCGCCCAGGCTCATCCGGGTAAACTGCCGGCCCAGGGCCCGAGCGATGCTCTGGCCCAGGCTGGTCTTGCCCACGCCGGGGGGGCCGGCAAAGCAGAGGATGGCCCCCATGGCTTCGGGGCCGCCGGGGAGATCCTTGTCCGGCTCGATAGCCCCCCGCTCGGCCACCAGCTTCCGGACCGCCAGGTACTCGATGATCCGCTCCTTGACATCCTGAAGGTCGTAATGGTCCTCGTCAAGGACCCGGCGGGCCCGGTCGATGTCCATCTGGTCTTCGCTGGTTTCGGTCCAGGGCAGCTCGACGATCCAGTCGAGGTAGGTTTTGATGATGGAATATTCCGGGGCGTGGGGGGACATGGACCGGAACCGCTTGAGCTCGCGCAGGGCCTCCTTCCGGGCCTCATCGGGGAGATCCAGGGTCTCGATGGCGTCGGCGTACTCGTCGGCCTCGGAAACCCCCTCCTCGGTTTCGCCCAGCTCCTTCTGGATCGCCTTGAGCTGCTGCCGGAGGAAAAACTCCCGCTGGGCCTTGTCCATCTCCTCCTTGGCATCCGACTGGATCTTTTTCCCCAGGGAGAGGACTTCCCGCTCATGGCTCAGGTGGACGATCATGGTCCGGAGCTTCTCCTTCAGGTCATCGGTTTCGAGCAGCTCCTGGGCCCGGTGGAGCTCCAGGTTGGCATTGCTGGCGACCATGTAAACGAGAAACCTCGGATCGGTGACCCGGTTGAGGATGTCGGCGGCTTCCTTGGGATAGTTGGGCGACAGGGCGATCACCTCGTGGGCCAGGTCGCGGAGGCTCCGCTTGAGCGCGTCGATCTCCACATCCTGGGGGACCGGCTCCGGGATTCGCTCCACTTCGGCGGCGATATAGGGTTCATCCGCTTCGGTCCACCGGCGGACCCGGATGGGGTCCTGACACTGGACCAGGACCTGGAGGGATTTGTCCTTGGGCCGCATCAAGCGCTCGATCCGGGCCAATGTGCCCACTTCGTGGATCTGCCCCGGCTTGGGCGGATCGGCGGCGGGGTCCCGGGCCGTGAACAGCCCGATCATCCGGTCCCCCCGAAAGATCTCCTCCACCAGGCGAACCGACCGGGGAACCCCGATGGACAGGGGCAGGACCGTATGGGGAAACGCCACTGTATTCCGAAGCGGCAACACCCGCAGCGGCGAAGGGATATCATTCGATTGGGTCAAAGGTCTATTCCACTGATTTTTATGCTTTTCAGCGATATCTTGGGAATCCATTCAGCTTTGCTCCTTTTCGGACGGAAATCAAAAACACCAGTCCCCCGTTTCCCGGCCGGCAACAATCCGCTCGGGGCGCACCATGCGCCGGATGACGGGGCCGGTTTCGGAGAAAAGGCGGCACTTGCATATCTGAAAAGATAATGCCAATCGATTTGATGTAAAGTCGAGCGCTTGGAATTGGCGGCCGGCGGGGAGCAAGCATTTGACATGATGAGTGGCCGTCCGCATTTTGGAGATGGAAAAACAGCGGTCGGGTCCGGCGCCGGTCTCCGGTTCGGCCGGCACGGCGCGCATGGAAGGAGGCTATCTTGAAAATTCGCGTGGACACGATTCCGGAATCGGGCAAGGATGTGGATTATTCTCGGGAGCCGGACCGGTTTCCCGTGCTGGCGGACATGGCGTCGGCGGGGGGCTGCCGGTTTCTATCGCCCGTCCGGGTCCGGCTTCATCTCCGATGGGTCCGGGAGATGATCGAGGCTGACGGGACCATCGAGACCGAGGTGCGGACGGCCTGCCGACGCTGCATGGCATCCCATGAGATTCCGATCCGACAGCGGTTCACCGTCCATTACACCCATGAGCTCCCGGACCTGTCGGAAGCGGATACCGGCGACGGGGTGGAGCTCACCGCCGACGTGATCGGCATGATCCCCTTTTCCGGCGACACCATCGATCTGACCGAGATGATCCAGGAGCAGGTGGTGTTGGGCGTCCCCCCCTGGCCCCTCTGCCACCCGGACTGCCGGGGGCTCTGCCCTCAGTGCGGCGCCGATCTGAACCGCGGAACCTGTGACTGCGAGGCCCCGGTATTAGACGACCGCTTTGCCATCCTTAAAACCCTCAAGCTCGACGAGAGCGGGTAGTCGAGGGGAGCGAGCCACGCCATGGCGTGGACGGGGGCAGGGCCTTCCGGGCCGCCGGTGCCTCATTCTGAGCAGTACGAGGGCTCCTCTTGGACGGAAGATCCGCCGCCGGCGGATCTTCCCGTGCGCCGGATCGTGACCCGCTCCCGCCGGACCGCCCCTCGACCAGGACACTCAAAGACCGGACATAGCGCCCCAGCCGCTCGGCCTGACGCCGCAGGCTGCCGGCATCGTCGGCGGTTTCCTCGGCGGTGGTGGCGTTTCGCTGGACCACATCATCCATCTGGGCGATGGCCCGGTTGACCTGGTCAATTCCCTGGGATTGCTCCACCGTGGCCCCGGAAATGTTTTCGACCAGGTCCCGCGCCTGCCGGATGGCTTCGGCGTTGTCCTCCATTGAATCCAACACGAGCCGGTAGTCGCGGGCGATCTCCCCGATCATCCGGTTTGTCTCCTCGATCCGCTCCGTGGCGTCCTCGGCGGTGGATGCCGTGCGCATGGCGAGGTTCCGGACCTCCTCGGCCACCACCGCGAATCCGGCGCCGGTCTCCCCGGCCCGGGCCGCCTCGATGGCCGCGTTCAAGGCCAGGAGATTGGTCTGAAAGGCGATCTCGTCGATGCTCCCGATCATCTCGGCCGACTTCTCCCCGGCGGTCACGGTATCATCCATGATCGTCTGCATCCCCCGAATCCGCTGGCTCACCTGCTCGAATCCGGCCAGGGCCTGTTCCCGCATGAAGCGATTGGCCTCACGGGCGTTGTCCGCGTTTCGTTTGGTCAATGCCGCCATCTGCTCCAAAGACGACGAGGTCTCTTCCAGAGCGGCGGCCTGCTCGGAAGTCCCCTCGGCCAGAAACCTCCCGTTCTCAGCCATCCGCTCCGATGTCCCGGCCACCCGGCCGGCGGCAGTGCCCATGCCGGCGACGATCTCCTTGACGGGCCGGGCCACCGTCCGGGCGATCCCGAAAATCACCGTCGAGACCAACAGGACAATGGCCAGCGAGACGCCGATATGGAGAGCCGCCAGCCGCATCAACGGGGTGGTCAGCGCCGACTCCGGAAGGGTGGT
>CAYNGG010000202.1:0-7354 GCA_964396575.1 uncultured Desulfobacteraceae bacterium
AAGCGATCTTGGACATGGCGAAATCCGCCTGGCTGAGCACCACGCCCTTGGAGTTAATCCGGATGAAAATCTCGGTCACCGTCTCGATATCCAAGTCGGAGTTGAGCTCAATCAGGCCGATATGATTGTTGACGATCCCACGCAGTCGTTCAATGCTGTCGAAGATCTCATCCAGGTCGGCCTCCGGGTTGTTATCGCAATACCCATTGACAAACCGTATTACCTTGACTTCCGGTGCAATCACCTCGGAGATGTCGTCGATCCACTCCCTGTCTTTCTGAATGGCCGGGTTCAGCACCTCGAATTTCCGGTCCATGGGATGAAAGGCGATTCGGATTTTAACGCGATTGTAATTCTTGCTGATAACCCTCTGCCCCAACAAGGCTGCCATCAACGCTGTCACTCGCTGCTGCCCGTCGATCAGTATCCGCTTTCCCTCCGAAGTCGTGCCGTCCTTCAACCGCACGGCCGGATTCCGCCACGAGATGAGGTATCCCACCGGATATCCCTGATAGAGCGAATCCAAAAAATCCCGAACCTTGGTGGAGCTCCATACAAACGGACGCTGAATCTCCGGAATAGCGATTTCTCCGCTGCCGATATAAGTCAGCAAGGCTTGGATGGGATGCTGGTTGACCGAGTATTTTTGCGCCGGCATCAAAAAGCTCCTTTCGTGCGATCAGTGTTTTGCCCCTTTCCGCAGAGGGTTGATGGTTAGGAAATTTTTTTACGTCTTTGGCGGGCGGTTGTCAAGGATTGAATCAATTTGTGGGCAAAGGTTTTGAGTTGAATGCCATACCGCTGCCTCGGCCGACATCTCCAATGTGTTTGGAAATGGGCATCGGAATGGCAAAATCAGTCAGGGCTTCCCCTCAGCATCATTTAAGCCCCACAAATCAAAGACGGATTCCGCTGTGCCTGACCCAGCGAAGGGTTAAAAATTGTCCCGCCGAAACCCGATTTCGCCCATGACAAGGGCAAACGCGGGGTTCGCCCCGGCGCTTGACGCGGTTGTGACGGGGTTGGTATAGTCAATTTTAATGATGACGGCCGCTTTTCCGGCGCCGATCATCTCCCCCGGCGGTCCGATGGCCGGCACTCCCCCAACCCGTTCAACCCACAAGGAGGCCCCAGATGAGATCCCGTTTTCGAACCCAGTGGATTACCGTATTGATCATGGCGCTCGTGCTCGGCGGAGCCGCCTGGGCCGCGCCCATCACCATCGATGTGAGCTGCACCATGAAGCCGGGCGGCTCCGAGGAAGCGGCCATCGAGAAATTCAAGGAGATCGTCGAGCGGGAGTCGGACGGCCGGATGTCGGTCCGGATCTTCATGGGCGGGCTCCTGGGCAAGGAAAAGGCGGTTTTGGAGATGATGCGGATCGGGCAGACTCAGATGGCCCTGACCGGCGGGATTTTTCGGTCCATGTTCGCCAGGGCTTATGATCCCATCACCATCCCCTTCTACATGGAGAGCTGGGAGATGATCGAGGCTTACCTGAACGGCCCCACGGGAAAAAAAATCGCTGAGCTGGCCGAGGAACAGGGCAAGATCATTGATTTCGGCGTCCAGAAGCGGGCTCCCCGCCACATGACCGCCAACCGGAAGGTCACCGGGCCGGACGACATCAAGGGGCTGAAGATGCGGCTGCCGTCGGTGCCGGTCTGGGCGGATGTCTGGAAGGAGCTGGGCGCGATCCCCAAGGTGATTCCGGCCCCGGAGATCTATCTGGCCATGAAGACGGGCCAGGTGGATGCCCACGAAAATTCCCTGGTCTCGCCCTATTCCCGGAACCTCTGGGAGGTCCAGAAGTACATCATCCTCACCGGCCACGTCTTTTTCCCGTGGCATTGGGTGGCCGGCAAGTCCTGGTTTGAGGGGCTTTCCGCCGAGGACGGGGCGCTGATCCGCAAGGCCGTTGACACGGCGCGGGCTTACGGGAGCCAGGTCGAAGACGAAAAGGACGCCTTTTACGCCGAGGCGCTCAAGGAAAAGGGGATGGAATTTATCACCCCCGACGTGGCGGCCATCCGGGATGCGGCCATGCCGGCTATCGAGCGGGCCGTCTCGGATCTGGCGCCGGCGGTGGCCGAGGAGGTGGCCCGGCTGCGGGAGGGTCGCTAGCTTTCCGGCAGGGCTTTTCTCTCTATCCGCGGCTTCCGCCGCCGGGTTTTGCCGCGCCGGGTGACGGAGGCCCCTCGGGTTCCGCTGACCAGGGTCATCAGCTCCCGGACCATCTCCTGAATCCGGCCGGCCTGAGAAGCCAGGTCCTCGGCGGCGGCGGCCGATTCCTCGGCGGTGGATGCCAGGGTTTGGGTCCGCTGATCGATCCCGTGAGCCAGGTCCGTCACCTGGGCGATGCCGTTAGACAGCGTTTTGCTGGCTTCGGTGATGGCGGCGGATTTTTCGCCGATGAGGGTGGCCGATTCGATGATGGTCTCGAAATCGGCGTTGACCTCCCTGATGGCGGCCGATGCGCTGGAAAAGCGTCCGATATTGGTCTCCAGAAGCACCTGGGTCCGTTCCGAGGCGGCTTCGGCGCTGGCGGCCAGGTTCTGGACCTCCTGGGCGACCACGGCAAACCCGGCCCCGGCTTCTCCGGCCCGGGCCGCTTCGATGGCGGCGTTGAGTCCCAGCAACTGGGTCTGGAAGGCGACATCCCGGATGGAGTCGATGATCCGGCCCATGTCCCCGCTGTCCGATTCGATCCGGTCCATCCGCCGGGTCAGATCGACCATGGCGCGGAGGGATGCGGCGGATTTTTCGATGTTCTCGTTCATCAACTGTTCGACGCCCCGGGTCAGGGCCGAGGTCTCCGAGCTCATGGCGTTCATCCGGTCCAGGGCTGAAAAGGCCGATTCCACGTCGCCGGCCTCTTCAGCGGCGATTTGGGAGAGGGACTGGCTGGCGGCGGAGACTTCCCCGGCGCCGCCGGCCACCCCGTCAGCCACTTGGCTCAGGCCCTCGATGACCCGGTTGAGGGGCCGGGTGATCCGCCGGGCGATCAGGGCCGAGAGGAGGAGTCCGGCCAGGAGGCAGGCCCCGGTTCCGATCCATAAGAGCTGGCCGGAGCCGTCGGCGGCGTCGCTCATTTTCAGCCGCTGGGTTTCGCGGACCTCCCGGCCGATCTCGTCGGCGGTTCGGGCCGCGGCGGTCATGGTCCTCTCGGCTTCGGCCTGACGGGCCATCATCTCGGCGAACCGGTCAAAGGCGTCGCTGTATGCCGACACCGCCTCGATCATTTCGGCCACGGCGTCCCGGTTCCGGCCCGGATCGAACCGGTCCTTCAAGCCGGCGGCAAGTGACAGGATGTCCGAGATGCCCTCACGGACGATCTCCGCCGCCGCCGGTTCCCCGCCGGTTAGAATGAAATCCTTTTCGTCTCCCCGGACCGCCAAAAACCGGCGGATGATCGCGTCGGCCTCGTTGGCCATGGCCATCTTTTCATTGAGAAACCGGGTCCCCCGCTGGTGAGCATCGATCAGGGCGCCCTGCTGGGCGGCTCCGATCGCCTCGCACCGCTCCATGCTCAGTTGGGCCGCCTCCCGCATGGCCGTCAGGGTCTCGGCCCGCTCCGCGTAATGTTGGGCCAGGTTGTCGAAGGCCGTCTGGTAGTCATCGACCGCGGCCAGGATCGCATCCAACTGGCCCCTGTACCAGTCATCCCCCGCCCCGATTCCGTGCTTGATGAGGGCGAATCGGGATCGGATGATGGAGAGGTTGGTTACGACGACATTTTTCCAGGAGGGGTCTCCCCCGGAGGTCAGAAACCCCTTTTCGGCCTGGACCGTTTTAAAGAAGAAGCGGATGGCCTCGGTGGTGTCCAGGAAGGCGGTGAGCTTGAGCTTCAGAAAGCGGAACAGCTCATCCGGATCGGCCTCGTCGGTGGCCTGGATGACGCTGATCTCCATCTTCAGGGCGCCGCGCATCGCCTCCAGCTCCTCAAAGAGCAGATCGGAGGCGTCGGCCATGGCAACCTGCTCCGTTCTCAGACGCCGGGTCAGCCCGGCGGCCCGTTTAAAAGCGGCCCGATATCCTTCGACGGACTCGACGATGGCCGCCACCAGGGGGCGGTGATCGTCGTCGGTGAGGATGGACGAGAGCCGGTCGGCCCGCCGGAGGATCTCCTCGATGCCCTCGACGACCGCCGCTTCCTCTTCGGGGTCCCCGCCGGACCGGATGAGCCGTCTTTGGGCTGAGCGGACTTTGGAAAAGCGGTTGATGATCCCGTTGGCCGCTTCGGCGCTCCGAATCCGCCGCTCCAGCCGGACGCCGGCGGCCTCTCGCTGCCAGGCCAGCCGGGCCTTCTGGTCAACGCTGATGGCTTCGGCCAGGGCGTCCGCCTTTTGAGCCCGGTCGGTCATCTCCGCCATGGTCGTCTCCCGCTCCCCGCTCAGGGCCACGTATTGAGCAAAGGCGGCTCCGTAGGCATCGGCTTCGGCGGCCATCCGGTCCATCCGCCGGCGGCTCTCGGGGTCGTCGAACCCGGCCCGGGCCGACTTCGCGCCGCTGACGACCCGTTCGAGGCGGTCGGTCACCTGTTGGACGGGGGCATCGCCCCCGTGGCGGATAAAAACGGTCTCAGCCAGACGGGCTTCCCGCATGGCGGTGACCACCTCGCCCACCGCATCCCGCTTGTTGACGCCCGCCACCAGGGTGGCAAGCCCCCTGAACCCGACGGCGGCCACCACCGCCGTCAGCATCAGCATCACGAAAAAGCCCGCCAGGATCTTGACGCTCAACCTCGCCCGTCTCAATGAAAACCGTCTCAATGCTTGACTCCTTATCGGCCGTCTCGCCCGGTGTCAGGCCGGATTGTGCACGGTGATCTGGGTGAAGGGGATTTCCCAGCCGTGCGCGTTGCAGGTATCGACCGCGATGGTCTGAAGGGTTCTGCCGATGGTGTAGTAATATGGCGCGGCATTGCCCGCAAAGGATGCGAAGACCAGCATATCCAATGACGACGCCGCCGCCTCCTCCAACTGGACCAGAACGCTGATGAAATCGTCGCCGACCTCCGTCTTTGGCAGCTCGGCTTCCATGGCCGCCTTCAGGATTTCGGGAATAGACGTGGTGATCTCGGCCTGGTTGGCGTATTGGATTTTTGATTTTAGATTTTTGATTTTAGATTTGGAAAATCATAAATCATAAATCATAAATCCTCAATCTGCTTCCGTTCGGCCACCAGGTCTTCCATGGTCTGGAGAATTTCCAGCAGCCGCTCGACCCGGCCGTCCGAATCGGTCGCGGATTGGGCCGGGCCGCCGTCCGTTTCCCGGGCGGCTGCCGGGTTATTCAGGAAAACCAGGCCGGCGATGGCCAGCATGACGATCATTTTCATCGAGGTTGCGTTAAACTTCAACAGCTCCTCCTCACGGCATTTCCTTCTTCACGGTGCTCTTGTTCGGGGTATCGATCGGCGGCGGGGTCTCGGTGGAGATTACCGGCCGCCGGCGCCCACCGGGAGGCAGACCCGGACGGTGGTGCCCAGATCGACGTCTGATGTAAAGGTCAGGGTTCCGCCGTGGTCCCGGATGATCCGATCGGCAATGGCCAGCCCGAGGCCGGCCCCGCCGTCGGGGTGAGCCGTGTAAAAGGGCTCGGTAAGATGCGGCAGGGCATCGGGCCGGATGCCCACTCCGCCGTCCCGGACCTCGATGTAAACGCACCCGGCATGGGCCTCATAGCCGGTCTCGACGCGAATTGAGCGGCTCCGGTCGGGGAGGGCGTTGCAGGCGTTGGTCAGAAGCTGAATGACCACCTGCTCCATCTTCCGGAAGTTCCCCTGGAAGGTGGGGAGGTCGGCGGCGGGATGGACGGAAAACCGGTCGGTGGCTTCCGAGATTCGGGTGGCCAGGAGGCCGGCGGCTTTTTCCACCACCCGGTTGACGTCGAGCATGTCGGAGAGGACCGGCGGGTCGGGCCGGGCGTAGTCCCGGAGGTCCTGGACCAGCTCCTTGACCCGCCCGGCGCCTTCGGTGATCTCCCGGACCCGTTCCGGAACCCGATCCCGGATCGTTGCCCAGGGGATCTCCCCCGTTTCGGCGTCCCCGTCGATCCGGGCGTCCATGACCGGCCGGACCTCGGCCCAGGCCGTCCCGATCTCGGCGGCGCCGGCCTCGATGACCTCGACCGGCCGCTCGATCTCCCCGGCCAGCCCGGCCACCAGGCCGCCAACGGATGCCATCCGGGCGGTCCGAAGAAGCTCCTCCCGCTGGTCCCGAGCCTGCTGCTCGGCCTGCTTTCGGGCGGAGACGTCCCGGGCCGTCAGGAGAAAGCCGACGGGAGTCTCTCCGTCCCGGACCATGGCGAGGGTGGCCTCCACCGGGACCGTCTCCCCCCGGCGGGAGATCAGGACCGTTTCGTACAGCGGGTCCCGGAGCGTCCCGGCCCGGCAGCGGTCCATCCGGTCCCTGAAGGCTTCCTGGCGGGAGGTCGGGAAGAGCGCGACGGCATCCAGCTTCCGGATGCCATCCATGGAATAGCCGAGAATACGCTGACCGGCCAGGTTGACGTAGGTCACCCGGCCTTCGAGATCGACGGTGAGGATAATCTCGGTGGCGGTCTCGGCCAGGAGACGGTACCGGGCTTCGCTGGACCGGAGGCCATCCTCGGCCCGCCGGCGCTCGGCCTCCGCTCGCCCCCCCTGCCGGATGACATAGGCCATCAGGAGCGAGACAACCGCCAGAATCCCGATCGAGACGAGGGTCAGGCGCCGGCTGACGGCGGCGATCTCCGCCCGGACATCCTCCACGTAGATCCCGGTTCCCACGATCCAGCCCCAGGGGGCAAAGCCCTTGACATAGGATATCTTGGGGACGATCCGGTCGGGGTCGTCCTTCCACTGCCACTGATAGTTAACGTACCCGGCGCCATCGGCCCGGACCGTTTTGACGATCTCCACAAAGAGGTGCTTGCCGGTGGGATCGGCGAACCCGGAGATGTCGGTGCCCTCAAGGTCCGGCCGGTAAGGGTGCATGATCAGGTTGGGGTGCATGTCGTTGATCCAGAAGTAATCCTTCCCCTCCTGGCCGTATCGGAGATGACGGAGATGGGCCGTGGCCAAGGATTTGGCCCGGTCGAGGGGCAGGTCTCCGGTTTCCGCCGCCTCGGCATAGAAGTCGAGGGTTCGCCAGGCGGTCTCGGTCAGCTCCCGGAGCGTCTCCCGCTTGCGGTCCATCAGGCGGGATTCCAGCCGGGGCAGGAAGATCAGAAATAAGGTGGCTACGAACAGGGCGACCGTCAGGAGCACCGGGAGGATGATCCGGAGCGGAGCCGCCGGCAACAGGGGTTTGGGCATGGCAAAGGACATGGCTTTCGGCTTTCGGTAAATTAGGTTTCAGTGGCGCCGGGA
>CAYNGG010000203.1:0-7332 GCA_964396575.1 uncultured Desulfobacteraceae bacterium
CCGCAGCGAAAACTAACCCTGTCAAGCACTTTTCACCAACCCCCCTCCTCCCAAATCATCCATCCCACATTCTCCCCCTTCCCGAAAACCCGAGCCACGCCGCAGCGGCGCCACCCGACAAACATTTAGAGTGGTCGCGCCGTAGCTCCGCTCCACCCGCCCGGACAGCTCGTAGGGCCGGCCGATCTCCAGGAGGTGGGTGTATCGGCGGTAGGTGGCCGGGAAAAAGACCGTCTCCACCAGGCCGGTGTCGTCCTCGAAGGTCAGAAACTCCATGGGCTCGTGATGCCGGGTCCGGACCCGCTTGCCGGTGATGAGCCACCCGGCGGTCCTCACCGTCCGGCCGGCGTAATCCGCCAGCCGGGCCGCCGGGATCATCCGCCCCGATCGGCACTGACCGGCGAACAGGGCCATGGGGTGGCGGTCGCAGAGGAAGCCCAGGGCCGCGTATTCGGCCCGGAGACGCTCGATGGGACGTTCCGGCGGAAACGGGGGCGGTGTCGGGTCGCCGGCAACCGTCAATTGACATTGACGCGAGCCGCCGCGCCGGTGGTCCGCCCGCCAGCGAGCGTGTTGCCAAGCCAGCCCGGCCCGGCCGGTTCCGTCGGCGAGCCCGTCCAATGCCCCCGCCGCGATGAGTCCCCGGACCTCGGCCTCGTCGGGCCGGACCCGCTCGAAGAAATCGGTCACCCCGAGAAAGGGGCGCTGTTGGCGTTCGTCCACGATCCGTTCGGCCGTCCGTGCCCCCAGGTCCCGGATCGCGCTGGAGCCCACCCGGATCGCCCGGTCCCGGCCGGTCCAGCGGACTTCGCTCCGGCTTACGTCCGGCGGGCGGATCGTCAGCCCCATCCGCCGGGCCTCGGAGACGTAGGCAAAGGTGCTGTAAAACCCTCCGCCGTTGCTGATCACCGCCGCCATGAACGCGGCGGGGTGGTGGACCTTGAGGTAGGCCGCCTGGAAGGAGACCCGGGCGTAGGATGCCGAGTGGGGCTTGCAGAAGGAGTAGCCGCTGAAGCTCAGGATCATCTCCCAGACCGCATCGACCGTCGCTTCGGAGACCCCCCGGCGCCGGGCCCCGTCGGTAAACCGGGTTCGGAAGTCGGCCAGGTGAGCCCCCCGGTCTTTTTTGGCCATGATCTTCCGCAGTCGGTCGGCCTCGACGTGGGAAAACCCGGCCAGGGCCACGGCAGCCCGGGAGACGTCCTCCTGGTAAACCATGATCCCGTAGGTCTCGTCGAGGACATCCTCTAAAAGCGGATGGAGGGGCTCCCACGCCCCGCCGTGGAGCCGGCGGATGTACTCCCGGATGCAGTCGTTGGCGGCCGGCCGGATGATCGAGCTGTGGATGACCAGGTGCTCGAAATCCCCCCGCCCGGTCTTTTGCTGGAGCAGGCGCATGGCCGGGCTTTCGATGTAGAAACAGCCCATTGTTTTCCCGAGGCCCACCGCCCGCCGGGTGGCCGGGTCCTCCTCGGGGACCCATCCCCGCTCGTCAAAGGCGTCCCCCGCCCCACGGATCGAGGCCACGGCGTCCCGGATCACCCCGAGGCTCCGGTTGCCCAGGAGGTCGATCTTGACCAGCCCCGCCGTTTCGGCCCCATCCTTTTCCCACTGGATGACCGGGACGCCCTTGGGGGCGATCTCCACCGGGACATAAGTCTCGAGGGGCTCGGGCGTGATGACCACTCCGCCGGGATGGACCGAGAGGTGACGCGGGCAGCCGATGATCCGCCGGGCCGACCGGAAGACCGTCGGCCAGGGGTCGGGAAACCGGAGAGACCGGGCCTCGGGAAGGGCCCGGACCGCCGCCAGGAGGTCCTCGGCTTCGTCGAGCCGGAGGTGCCAGGGAATCCGGCGGGTGACCGGACGGATCTCCCCGTCGGAGAGCCCCATCACCTTGGCGGTCTCCCGAACGGCCATCCGGGGCTGGAAGGGGATGTGGCTGGCCACCAGGGCGACGTGGCCCCGGAAACGCTCCAGAACCGTCCCGATCACCGCGTCGCGCTCGTCCCAGGCGAAATCGATGTCGATGTCCGGCGGGTCGCGCCGGCCGGGGTTCAAAAACCGCTCAAAAAGGAGATTGTGCCGGACGGGGCAGACGTTGGTAATCCCGAGGCAGTAGCTCACCAGGGATGCGGCCCCGGAGCCCCGACCACAGGTCCGGGGGCTGATGGCCACGATGTCCCGGACGGTCAGAAAATAGGTCGAAAATCCCATCCCGGCGATGACGGACAGCTCGTGGGCAAGCCGGTCCACCACCGGCTCCGGAAGGTCCGCCCCGTAAAGGCGGACCGCTCCGGCAAAGGCCGCCTCCCGGAGGACCGCCTCCGCCGACCGGCCATCGGGATCGGTCCACGGCGGCATGACCATCCCGAAATGGGGACCGGCAAAATCGATGCCGTCGGCCACGACCCGGGTCTCCCGGAGGGCGCCCGGACAGGCGGCAAACCGCCGGGCATAAGCCCCGGGCGGCTGAAGCCAGGCATCGGCCGGGGCCACATCATTAGGGGAAAGCCGGGAAAGGGCCGTGTTCCGGTCGATGGCCCGGAGAAGCCGGTGGGTCGGGTGGTCCTCGGGTTCCCGGAGCCAAACCGGGGGGACGGCAACTAGGGGGGCTTCCCACCGCCGGGCGGCCCGCCGGAGGGGATGCTTGGGAGACAGGGGCCGGGGGATCATGGCCCGGACCGTGAGCCCAACCCGGCGCCAGGCGGTCAATAGCTCGGGCGAATCGGTGAGGACGGCCAGCCCCGACGACCGGGGCGGCAGCGCGGTCTCGAGGGAAAACCCGGCCCCGGCGTGGCGGCGGGTCAGGAGGCGGCAGAGGTTGGCGTATCCTTCGGCCGTCTCGGCCAGAACGGCGGCCCGGCACCGGGCCGCCGGATCGGTGACCTCGGCCCCCACCAGGGGGATCAATCCCGCCTCCCGGCAGGCTTCGAGAAATGGCCAGAGGCCGTAGAGGTTGTCCCGGTCGGTCAGAGCGACCCGGCGATAGCCCAATTTCCGAGCGGCCCGGACCAGCTCGCCCGGCGATGCCGTCCCCCGGCCGAGGGAGTAGTGGGAATGGACGGCCAGGGGGACCACGGACCCCTCAGGCGGCCAGGGTCCGCCCGGTTCGGATGGCCGAAGGGCCGAACCGCTCCCGGATTCGATCAACGGTCCGGGTCAGACGCTCCCGGCGCTCCCCCCGGCTCCGGTCATCGGAAAAGAGGGCGTACTGAGCCGGGGGAAAGATCAGCCGGTCGCAGACCACCCGGACCCGCCTGATGCGGACCCGCCGGCGACCGGCCAGGGCAAAGGCCGACGCGGCCCCGTCGAGGAGGCTCCGGTCGTCGGCCGTGGCCGGAGTCAGGGCCCGTTGCCGGACCTGGCGGACCCCGTCGGCGTGATCGATGAAGACCGCCACCCGCCGGGCCGCCAGCCGCCGGCGTCGGAGGTCCCACCCCACGGTCTCGGTCAACCGGGCCAGGAGGGCCGCCAGGGTCCGGCGGTCGTTGGTATCGTCGGCCAGCTCGGCGGCGGCTTCGGCAATCGGCGGCGGCTCCCCGGCCCGGCGCACCGGTGCCGGGTCGATCCCCCGGACGGTGTCGTGGAACAATTGGCCCCGCCGGCCAAAGGCGGTGGTCAGGTGGCCCAGGTCCCACCGGGCCAGCTCGCCGGCCCGGGTCAGGTGATAGCTCCGGCACCGTTCCAGGTCCGACGGCTCGAGCCCCGGCAGCAGCGCGAGGGGGACCGGGGCCAGAAAGGCCGTCTCCTCTCCCGCGCCCACGATGTACTCCCCGTCGGGCTTGACCAGCCGGGTGGCCACCTTGGCCACCAGCTTGTTGGGGGCCACCGACCAGATGGGCCGGAGCCCCAAATCCCGGTCAGCCCCTTTGCGGAGCTTCCAGGCGATGTCCATGGGCGGCCCGAAAAGCCGGGAGCAGCCGGTGACGTCCATGAAGAGGTGCCCATCGACCTCCCCGGCCTCCACCCGGGGCGTAAACCCGGCCGCCGCCTTCAACAACGACCCCATGGCCTGCTCGTAGCGCTCGGGCCGAGGGGGAATCCGCGCGGCGTCCGGACAGCGGCGACCGGCCGCGTCCGCCGACATCCCCTTCCGAACCCCGCACCGATAAGCCTCTTCGCTCATGTCGTAAACCGCGGCCCGGGCGGCGCCGGGAACCGCCACGATCACCGGCCGGCCCCGGAGCCGGGGGTCAACGACCCGCTCGACGGCCACGGCGAAATCGGCCACGTTTATGTGGATGACGGCCCGCTCCATGCCTCTACCTCGCCCGCGAGAAGGTCCACGAGCCGCTCGGCGTTCCGGGGAGCCTGAGCCCGGACGTGATTGTTGAAATAGACGACCCCGGCCCGGGCTTGGCGGATCATGGGCCGAAGGCGCGTCTCGATCCATCCCTGAAGCTCGTCGTCGGTGTAGTCGTAGTCGAACTGCTGGTGCATCTTCCCGGACCGCCAGCCCCGGACGTTCCGGCCGTGGAGCCGGACATAGAGGAGGTCGGGACGGGTGACGACATCGGTGGGCGGAAAGAGGCCGGGCAGGTCGGGGACATCCACGGCGACCAGGGCGATCCCCCGGGCCTCGAAATCGGCAAAGACCTTGTCGGCGGCCCAGGATGCGTGCCGGAGCTCGACGGCCAGGGGCAGCCCGCCCAGGGCGTCCAGGAGCCGGGCCAGATACCGGCGATTGTCCGGGCTCCGGCGAAAGGACGGGGGAAGCTGGACCAGGACGGCGGCGAGCTGACCGGCCAGAATCAGCGGCGCAATGCCGTCGCGAAAGGCCCGGACCCCGTCCGGCCAGGTCTCCGGGTCGATCTCGTGGGTCATGGTCCGGGTGAGCTTGACGGCAAACCGGAAGGAGTCCGGCACCTGAGCCTGCATCCGCCGGAGCGCGTCCGCCTTGGGCATCTGGTACCAGGTAAAGTTGAGCTCGGTGGTGGAAAACCGCCGGGCATAGAGGGACAGCATGTGCCCGGCCCGGGTGCCGGGGGGATAGAACCCGGCCTCGGTCCATTCGGCATAGGAGTAGCCGCTGGTCCCGATCCGCAAACGACAGGCGCTCCCCTCCGACATCCCGCGCTCCCCCTATCGGTTGAGGTGACGGATTCCGTCGGGGCCCCGGAGGACCCCGACCACCTTACCCTGGATCAGGATCTCGTCGAACCCGTACCGGACCGGCTGGAAATCCGGGTTTTCCGGGCGGAGCTCGATCCGGTCCGAATGCAGAAAAAACCGCTTCACCGTGGCATCCTCGCCGTCGATCAGCGCCACCACGATGTCGCCGTTTTCCGCGTACTGGCGAGGCTCGCAAATGGCGAGGTCACCGTCCAGAATCCCCACGTTCTTCATGGAATCGCCCTGGACCCGGAGACCAAAGAGGTGAGCCCCCCGGTAGATCCCGGCGTCCACGGCCACCGACCCGCTCCACTCCTCCTGAGCGTACATCGGGAGCCCCGCCGTGATCCGCCCGATGATCGGGACCGCCCGGGTCCGGTTCGGCCCGGTCGGAGACCCGGTCCAGCTCAGAATGTGGATCGTCCGGCTGTATCGGCCCTCCCGGCGGATGTAGCCCTTTTCCTCCAGGACCTTCAGGATATGGCCCACCGCGGCATGGCTCACGCCAAAGTCCTCAGCCGCCTCCCGGAGACTGGGGGCCCGGCCGTTCTCCCGAAGGTAGTCCCGGAGGTAGTCCAGGTATCGTTGCTGCTTGTCGGTCAGAGTCATGGGGCCTCCTGGGTTACGGGGACGGGCCGGACGGACCGGCCCGCCAAGCTCCCCGCCGGTGACACCGGCGGAGTGACTTTCAGACTACCCGGAACGGCCCCCGTTTGTCAATACAAATGTAATATTTTTGTAAAGCGTTTAATTTTACATTCTAAAAGTGGATAATCAGCGAGGCATACAAGGTGTGCTCCGAGACGTCCTGGGAGAGCCCCAGCTCTTCGAGACCGGCGCCGCCCACGCCGCTGCCGAATCGAGCCTGATAGGCGATGTCGAAGATGTACCGGTCGTAGCCGATCCCCGTCCCGAGGCTGTAGCCGTAGAAATCGTCCGGGCTTCCCGGGGCCGGAGCCGGGTCGTAGAAGAGGCCGCCGCGGACCGGGACCACATACTTGGGCCGGATCACGAGGTACTCGGCCCCCGCCCGGACCTGGTGGGTGGCGTCGATCCCGGCCGATCCGACCGGGGCCCCGTTGATGGGCGAGATCGCCCGGCCGTCCGAGCCGACGTACTCGAAATCCCCCCACTCGGTCCGGTAGAGGTCCAAAGACAGGGACAGCCGGTCGCTGATCCGCCAGGCCGCCCCGATCCCCACCGACAGGGGCATCGACAGGGTGGCGTCATCCGCCCGCCCGCTCGACCCGACCGATTCGGGGATCAATGGATTGGCGTACCGGATCGAGGTGCTCAGGGATTGCTCGTGGGTCACGTCGGCGTCAAAAGGCATCTTGATCACCGCCCCGAGGGTGACCCCGCCGCCGACCCGCCAGAGAACCCCGAGGTTGGCGTTGATCCCGCTGAGCGAGTAGCGCTCGTGAAGGCGGCTGGTGAAGACGAAATCGTCGCCGAAATCCCGGCCCCGGCCCCACTGCCAGGTGGTCTGCTCCCAGTCGTTGGGGCTCAGGTCGTCGTCCCAGATGTTGAGGGTCAGGCCGGCGGACAGGGCCGGGGTGATCTGAACGCAGTAGGCCAGCCCCAGGGCCGACAGTCCCCCTTCCTGGCGGTACTCGACGTTCTGCCGGAGGTAGCCGTCGGCGGACGACTCGGCCAGCGGGAAGGACCACTGCCGGGTCAGGTCGTAGAGGTGCTGGTAGTTCAGGGAGACGATCATGTTGTAGCCCCGGATGGTGAACGGGTAGGCGGCGCTGAAGTAGTTGAGGTTCGTGATGTCCACGGTCTGGGCTCCGTCGGCTTCGGGGTGCCGGCCGAAGTCGTTCTCTTCGACCCGATGGACCAGAGCCCCCACCGCCGAGACCTCGGGCAGCTCCAGTTGGATCAGCCCGCCGGGGTTCCAGGATGCCGACGTGGCGTCATCGGCCACCGCGATAAACGCCCCGCCCATCCCGAGGGCCCGGGCCCCGGAGCCCACCGGGTTGAACGACGCGGGGATCTCCACCCGCTGCTCGTACTGAGCCTCCTGGGCGAAACCAACGCCCGTCAGGGTGAAGACACAGAGGACCACCACCGCCATTTCCAGAAGAGCCCGGCTGATACGTGTCATGATGTCGCTCGCTTTCGTGGAAAAGGGTTGACGATTTGAAGCGGCCAGGGGCCGATAACGTCCTTTTATCACAATTTGCTGATATCCCGAAGCAGAAGAATGGCATGCGG
>CAYNGG010000204.1:0-7300 GCA_964396575.1 uncultured Desulfobacteraceae bacterium
CGCCGGAGGACATGTCTCTCAGCACTGATATGCCCGGCGTCAAGTCGGACAACTCCGACAGAGCGGTGATCACCGCCACGGTCTTAAACAATAACAATGCCCCTTATGTCGGCGCCACCGTCACCTTTAACACGGAAGGCATTGACAGTAAGAAAGGCGGCCAGTTGGCCACCTATGTCCCGCCCGACGGAAGTCCGCCCGAAGATCCGGATAACAACCCGGCAACGGTGGTTACCGATTTCAACGGCGAAGCCAAGATCTTTTTCTCCGCCGGCGCTATCGAAAAGCGGAATCAGACAGTGACCATCACGGCCGATGTGGAAGGCATCATCAAAAAGAGCATTCCCATTAAGGTCACCGGGACCACCGTGACTCTGGAAACCGATACCCCGATTCTGGAGATCGATGGGGATAACGATGAGTCGCTGGTGACGCTTACGGTCCTCGACGCCGGCGATAACCCGATTTACGACGCCCGGGTGACACTCAGTGATGAGCCCGCTGGCTCCCTCGACTGGGCGTTGACCGAAAAATACTCCAATAATAAGGTGACCGAGAACGGCGACACCTATTTCACCACCGACGTGGACGGAAAGCTCCAGGTCACCGTCTCCGGGACCAGTCCGGCCGAAAAGGCGCAGCTTAAGGCCGAGTCCCTCGGCGCCACCGGCACTCTCGATTTCAAGGTGGACGATCTGGGCATGACCTTTTCTATCATTGAGCCCGAAGAGGACCCTTGGGCCATCTCCATTGGCGAGGAGCTGGCGGTGGTCGTCCGTGCGCCGGACCAGGCGGCGGTGAAATTCTCCACGACCTTCGGTTCCTGGAACGACACCGAGGACCAGGTGATCGACGTGCCCACCGAGGTCGTTACCGTGAACGGCGCGCCCCAGCGGCGGGCCACCGCCTATCTCAAGGCCACCCATGCCGGGGTGTCCACCATCCAGGTCTTCGATGTCGGGGACACCGATATCACCGACTCCACCAAAGTCGCCGTGTCCGCGCCTTACACCGATGCCTACAAGATTTCGGTACAGGCCGGGCGGACCGTGGTCGCGCCGAGCACGACCGATACCACCAACACCGTGACCATTATCGCGTCAGTCAAAACCATCGATGACCAAGTGGTCGGCGGTGCTCCGGTCCTCTTCACCCTGGAAGACACCACCGGCGGCGGGGAAAGCCTTTCTCCGGTCCTCGTCTTCACCGACAGCTCCGGCCTCGCAAGCACTACCTTCAGCTCGGGAAGCCTCTCTTCCGACAACGACGGGATCATCATCAAAGCTCAGGTGGTCAACACCGAAATAGAAGATACCGTCCGAATCATCATTGGTGGCCAGGCCGCTTCAGTGACCATTGGCCGGAGCACGGAAATTGTATCCTCGGACGACAATACGCACTATACCCTGCCCATGTCGGTCCTGGTGACCGATGCCAACGGGAATCCGGTCTCCGGAGCCCGGGTGAGCCTCGGCTCCTGGCCGGTTCAGTACGCTACCGGGTATTGGCTCAAGGTAGGAGAAGAATGTAATGCTCAGTTTACAGGTATTTACGACAACGAGGACGAGAACCGGAACCTGATCCTCGATCCGGGAGAGGATCGCGACAACGATGACGAGATCACCCCGCCGAACACGGCCGCCGGGGCTGCGTCGCCCTCCATTGTCAACACGGATGACCAGGGCGTCGCCGCGTTCAATCTGGTGTATATCAAGGCCAACGCCCCCTGGATTCGGACCGAGATCAGTGCCAGCACCGTGGTCAACGGCTCGGAGACCCGGTCAACCACCCGGTTCTGGCTTCCCGTCGTCGAGGAAGACACCTGCTTTCTCCCCCATTCGCCTTACAATGTCGAGCCGAAGCCGGCGAACATCAACTTGATCGCCGATCCCGATGAGCTGACCGCCAACGGTGAAGCGACGAGTCAGATACGGGCCGTGGTGACCGATGCCAACGGTGATTCGGTGGGCAGCGATGTCCAGGTCAAATTCACCGTCAGCAGCGGAACCGGCGGGTTCCCCTATGCCAAGTCCATTATCTACACCACTGCGGCCGACGGGGTCGCCGAAGCCACCTACACGGCCGGAAACGAGCTGGGCCAGGTGACCATCACCGCAACCGCCGAGGATGCGGTCGGCAATGTCACCATTACCCTGAGCCAGGGGCGGCTGACCCTGACCGCTGATCCCGTCGAGCTTCTGGCCGACGGCCAGACCACTTCAGCGATTTCGGCGACCTTGATCGACGTAGATGGCAATCCGATGCCCGGGGTGGAGCTGACCTATACCATTAGCGGAGGGGGAGGAGTTGTTGGAGGAGGAGGAGGAGCCGGCGGCGGCGGTGTCTTTGCCGACAACAACAGCACGACCATAACGACCTACGCCACATCGGTGACATATAAGGCCGGCAAAACGGCCGGAAACGTCACCATCACCGCTCAAACCAAAGACGGCGTATCGGCATCGGTTACATTGAGTCAGTATGTCGAGGAGATTGGGGGTGTATCCTTAACGGTTATTGAAAACCACGGGGAGCCTAATGATAACGCGATCCCCGCCGACGGACAGAGCACGGCCCAGATCGCAGCGTCCATTATCAATAATTCAGGCGATCCAGTGGGAAGCGGCGTGCCGGTTACGTTTACGACGTCGGCCGGAACCTTTCCCAATGGCAGTCAGACATTTCAAACCGAGGTCACCGGAGCCAATGGTGTTGTGATTACCTCCTTGACTGCGGCGAATGAGGTGGGTACGGCGAACATCACCGCAACATCTCGGAATGTTACTGGAACGACGGCGGTGCAGTTCACGGAGTCCGGCTCCTTGGTTGCGCCCGCGGTAATCCAAATACTCGATGAAGATGGGGACGGTACGCCGGACTATCCAGATCCGGATTGGATCGCTGTTAAGGGATCAAGAAACCAAACAGCAACTTTCCTTAGATTTAGAGCGCTTAAGTCGGATGGAACTGTTGTGGACAATGGTGTGCCAATCCAATTTAGCATTCATCCACCTGAAAAAGAGAGCGAGCTGGGAGTTTCGCTTTCCAAGAATGCTGACTCGACTCGTAATGATGATGGGTTAGTGAGCACGGTTCTCTACAGTGGCTATAAAGCTGGAACCGTTGCTGTAAAAGCTTACTATGAGGACGAGAACGGCGCGGAAGGCGCTTACGTCATTTCAAGTGACATTACCATTCGAGGAGGCCTACCCGTTGGTGAAGCTTTTGGTATTGAAGCAGAATCATTAGTTCTGAGTCCAACGGAAAATAACCAATCAACCAGGATAAATGTTACCGCATCCGATATTTATGGTAATCCGGTACCGAAGAATACGACAATCACTTTCAGGACTTACAATACAGGGGGGATACTGGAGCCATTGACCAATACCATATCACATGAAGAAGGCGCTAATGCCGGCTATTCCTACTCTTGGCTGTATTGGACGACCAATCCAGCGCCATTACATGGCGTGGTATCCGTTACGGCGGAGACGATGGGGGGGAGCTCCACTCATGTGACTTCCATTGCGGCATTTCCGGAAGATTTCAATGCGAAGGATAATTATATTCTTTTTGCTGGAACCGACGGCGGAGGGGTGTATCGATCCACTAACTCTGGGATGAGCTGGACAAATACGAGTCGATCCACCACTATCCAGGGGCAGAACTACATAGATCCATATATTAATGATGTTGTGGTTGACTGGGACAACACGAACCTCGTTTACGCGGCTACTGGCCATGGTGGGGAGGGAAGTCTTTATCGAAGCCGTGACCGAGGTTTGACGTGGGATAGCAACAATCCCAAAGAAGAATGGAGAGGGATCTTGCCCGTCAATACGGCTGTAACCTCCGTGATCTGTGATTATGATGATACAAATGATCCTCCAATAGATAATTATTCCTATGTATGGGTTGGTACGCAAGGTGGTGGCGTTTATTACGCGCCGGATGGAAATGCGGACTATGATAGTACCACTCCAATTTTTGTTCAAAGCAGCTCTTTCGGAAACGGACGGTACGTCCAGGATATCGTTAGAGCCAGAGGGACTCATGGGCCAAATGCGGTATTATATGCCGCGACGGCGAATGGAATCTGGCGCAGTGCGAACGGCGGATCGACATGGCAGGTAAAGCAACGATTTTCTGGAGATTTCATCAACTGCCTGGCCATTCACCCCAAGTCCTCAGGTGGGGCTGATGATGTCATTTATGCCGGTACCGAAACCGCTGGTGTATGGGTTTCTCAGGATAGCGGATCGAGCTGGGTGCCTTACACTGATGGGATGAGACAGGGAGATTCATGGGATGAAAGCAGGATGATCAAAGATCTGATGATAGATGACGTGAATGATATTTTGTATGCCATCACCTATTTTTGGGAAGCCGACGAATCAAGGCCAGAGGGGAATTTATTCGCCTATCGGATGAGGCCGGATGGGACAATGGGAGATGGGGCCTGGTTTGAGGCGAATTCTAATTTGCCGGAGTATCCAACCGAACCGGCTGGGGAAACTAAGCATTATGCTCAACACGCTCTGGCGCTGATAAGCGATGTTCAAGGGAATCCGTCGTCCTTGTTCATAGGCGGACAGGGTATTAACCTATACAAAGCGGAAAATGGGTTGGAGACGGCTACGCCGGACTGGAAAGATAGCGGTGATGGTCTTACAAATCGCATCATGGCAAGAACACAGGTGATTTTTACCGGTATTGGCGAGCCTGGGTCATCGCCCTATTTCGATTATACCTTCAACGTGGAGCCAGACACGCCAGCGGCCAGTTTGGAAGGCGGTCCTAATGTAATTGTCGGGTTTAACGTATGTGCCGAGGACGCTTTCGGGAATCCGCCAACACCCGGCTCTACAATCTCCTATTCAGTGGATGGCGGAGGCGAAACATCGCTGGTTACGTTTGGGACGGATGATTATGATTTCGGGACATGCTCTAGAAAAGCGCGATTCTCCGTGCCCATGACATTTGAAGAGACCGAGGACCCAGATACAGGTGAGACGGAGTATGGCGACTTGCAAACCACGGTTGAGGTCCATTTTGAAGATGTGCTAACGGGAATACGACGAACCTATCGCTACAATTAGTCACCACTTGAATAGCTTGCTAATTCAGTGACAAGATAGCGTTTCACCAAGGGCGGCGAAAGCCGCCCTTACTTTTAGGGGTGAGAATGAAAAACTGGGCAAAAGATTGGCTGCGATCCAGGGACGTTTCTCTTTTCGGCGCCGCCGACCTCACCCCTTTTGTCACGGCCCTGACTCCATCCGGCGCTCCTTTTCCCCGTGCCATCTCCTTCGCGCTTCCGATGACGCCCGAGATCATGGCGGAGCTTGCAACCGGCCCAACCCCGGCCTACGCCGCTGAGTACAAGCGGCTCAACCAGCGGATCAACGATCTTTCCGTCGCTCTGGCTGAGGAAATCCAACGCCACGGCTACGCCGCCCGGCCGCTGGCCGCATCCGAACGGACCGACCCGGAGACCATCCGGGGGGACTTTCCCCACAAAACCGCCCCGTGCCATCTCCTTCGCGCTTCCGATGACGCCCGAGATCATGGCGGAGCTTGCAACCGGCCCAACCCCGGCCTACGCCGCTGAGTACAAGCGGCTCAACCAGCGGATCAACGATCTTTCCGTCGCTCTGGCTGAGGAAATCCAACGCCACGGCTACGCCGCCCGGCCGCTGGCCGCATCCGAACGGACCGACCCGGAGACCATCCGGGGGGACTTTCCCCACAAAACCGCCGCTACCCGAGCGGGCATCGGCTGGATCGGCCGTCACTGCCAGCTTATCACCCGCCCTTTCGGCGGTCACCGTCTCCGGTGCCATCGGCTCCCCCACCACCAGCTCCAGCCGGGACCAGAACCTTCGCGGCCGCCGCTTCAGAGCGGGTCCCCCCTTATGGCTGAAAAACGATCCCCACAGCCCCCGCAGCGCCATGGGGATCACTGGCACCGGATTCCGACCGATTGTATTTTTAGTTCCCAAATAGAATTCATCGACCACTTTTTCAAGATTATTTTTCGTTAAAGATACTTCATATTTGGGTAGCCCAACAACATAACAACGAAGACTAAAGTTTTTGCTACGCTTATTGTTGTATTCTTTTCAGGTTGGATCTTGAAATCAAACATATCTCTTAAGTGCTGTTTACATTATTTGAACATAATCTCATATCTACATGCTTTTTTGACGCAAAAAAAATGAAGCAACCAAATGTTGTCATTTACTTTTAAATGGCACAATGGTTGCTATAACTATTACCGATTAAAACCAAACTCATCGTGAGATGGGGACGGAAAGCCACGGGTCTTTAAGAAAAGACAGCCGGGTTGCCATCAGTTGTGGCGATTCGGCTTTTTTTATTGTGGAACAATCATGATTGTATGCTATATGTCATAAGGTGGGCTTGTAGGGGTAGATTCCAGATGTGGTATCATAGGAATACTCATAGAATTCATGAAGATGTCCCATAGCGATCAAACCGCCAAAGTATGCTGACCGCTGAGTTAATGATATGAAATCAACACAAGCCAAAAGGAGGTGATGCCATCCTGCAGAATTAAAAAGAGCGCTAATAGCCAATCATAGTCCCAGTCTTAGATCAATAATTCAGTTTAACTGACAACATTTCTTAAGGAGGAGACCATTGAAAAAAGTTATTATTTTATCAATTCTATCAATTTTTTTCGGATTTTCAGGCGCAAATGATGCTTTCGCGACACCTATTGTTTTAGATTTTGAAGGACTTGCCAATGTTGAATATGTAGATGATTTCTACAACGGAGGTGGGGGAACTAACTATGGCATTGAATTCTCATCTAACGCACTGGCAATAATCGACAAAGACGCAGGTGGTAGCGGTAATTTTGGAGGAGAGCCATCGCCTGATACAATTTTATTCTTCTTACAGGGTGATGCTGCTATCATGAACCTATCAAGCGGATTTGACACTGGTTTCTCATTTTACTACGCTGGATATGAAGGCGGTTTCGTTGACGTTTATGACGAGGTCGGAGGAACGGGCAACGTACTTGCATCATTCTCACTACCGGGCACCGAAATTGAGGGGGCAGCAGCAGATCCAACCGGGGCTTACGGTCCTTTTGAAGCAATCGGTGTCAGCTTTGACGGTATTGCCAAATCCGTCGCTTTCGGGGGTGTTGCGGACCAAATAGGATTCGATAATATCACTTTTGGTTCATCAACTCCCGGCACAGGGTCTTCTCCCGTCCCCGAGCCGGCCACCATGCTTCTGTTGGGATCAGGTCTTCTGGGCTCCG
>CAYNGG010000205.1:0-7289 GCA_964396575.1 uncultured Desulfobacteraceae bacterium
GCGCCCAGCATCATCCGGATAGCCGGCGAGGACGCCGGCGCTCCCAGGCCGCGCCCAGCATCATCCGGATAGCCGGCGAGGACGCCGGCGCTCCCAGGCGCCCCCATGACACACCGATACCGGAGAGGACTGAGCACTCAGCACTCAGCACTCAGCACTCAGCACTCATCGCTATCGGGATCGAAATCGAAGCTGTTTAGACCGGTCGGGCGGAGAGTCCCAGCTTGCCCCGCCGCTCCTCGATGTGGCGTCGGATGAGGACCGCCGCCTTTTCGGGGTCCGGCTCCACGGCAAAGCTCGCTCCCACCAGATCAGTGAGTCCCTCGGTGAGCAGGGAGACGACATTGGTGCTCCCGGTGATGGGCGGCATGGGACCCAGGACGGTGTAAACCCCCGAGGCCACGAAGTAGGCGCCGATGGAAACGGCCTTTTCCGAATACCATTCCGGGGCCGCTCCGGCCAGGGGCAGGTCGCTGATGTCCGTCCCCAGGGCGTCGGCCAAAGCCGACGCGAGAACGAGAATCCGAACGTTGTCCACGCAGGAGCCCATGTGGAGCACCGGCGGGATGCCCAGGGCCCCGCAAATCTCCTTGAGTCCCGGCCCGGCGTATTGAATGGCGTCGGCCACCTTGAACCCGGCCTTGGCATTGGCCACGGCGGCGCAGCCGGTGTCCACCACCAGGATGTCGTTTTCAATGAGCCGTTTGGTGAGGGTCACATGGCCGTAATCCTGCTGAATCTTGGGGTTGTTGCACCCCACCACCCCGGCGGCCCCCCGGATTTTGCCCGCCTTGATGGCGTCTATCAGCGGGGCCGGCGTCCCGCCCAGGGCCCCGACAATGGCTTCCACCGAAAACCCGCCGGTGGCATCCACCGGCTCCACCGGTAGATAAACCCGGCCTCGGTTGTCGTAATTCTCCACGGCTTCCCGGACCAGAGCGGCCGCCTTTTCCCGGGCGTTGTCCGGATGGAATTCCACATGGGTCATCCCGGGAAACCGGGCTTTGTCCGAGGTGCTGATCATCTTCGTGTGATAGCAGGCCGCCACCGTCCCCAAGGACGGCATGATGCACTGGTAATCGACGATCATCATGTCCACCGCCCCGGTGGTCAGGACCAGCTCGGTGGTGAGGTGGTTGCCGGCTATGGGGATGCCGTGGCGCATCAACAGCTCATTACCCGTGCAGCAGACCCCGGCCAGATTGATTCCCTCAGCCCCCTTGCTTTTGGCCAGATCGATCATCTCGTCCGACTGGCAGGCCAGCAGGATCATCTCCGAGACCACCGGGTTGTGGCCGTGGACGATGATGTTGACCTCGTCGGCCTTGAGAACCCCCACATTGGCCTTGGTGGGGCCGGGAACCGGGGTGCCGAAGAGAATGTCCGAAACCTCGGTGGCGATCAGCGAGCCGCCCCAGCCGTCGGAAAGGGCGTTTCGGAGTCCATGGAGCAGGAGGCTTTGCCAGCCGTTGTCCACGCCCATGTGAGTCCGGTGCATGGCCTCCGAGGTCTCCCGGTCGATCCCCCGAGGGGTGATTCCGAGGGACCGCCAGACCGCCCGGCGTTTTTCCGGAGCCCGACTGATAAGCGTCAGGGCCGCCTGACGGGTGCCGTAGTCCTCCTGCATGGCATGGGCCAGGTCCCCGGCGATCTCGGAGGTTGATCGGCCCGCCGTCTCCACGCCGTATTCGGCGGCTACCCGCTTGAGCTTCTCCTCGTCCCGGATGGCGTAACCGGTTGCCTTGCCCTCGGCCACCCCGGCGAGGACCTCCACGAGGTCCCGGCCGTGGTCCGAATGGGCCGCGGCGCCGGCCGCGATCATCCGGCAGAGGTTCCGGGCCACGATGATGTCGGCATCCGCTCCGCAGACCCCTTTCTGGGGGCCTTCCCCAAAGGGGTCGATCCGGCACGGTCCCATGACGCAGATCCGGCAACTGACGCCCATTTCGCAGTAGCCGCACTGGGGAAGCTGATCCCGATAACGCTCCCAGACCGTCTCCACGCCGTCCCGTTCGGCCTTTTTCAACAGCAGCCGGCCGTCCTCGGTAACGGTTTGCTGATCGTATTGCGATGTCATGATGCCCTCCTTTTCGGGCGAACGCAAGGCTCGCCCCTACAGCATGAATGCGTGATGTGATGGTAAAGACGATTCGGTTACCGTTGGGTCGCGTGGGGGCCGACCTGGGCGGTGGCTCGTCGGACGGTCCGGTGCAGAGCCAGAGTCGGCGGCAGCCAAGTCATGTCGCGGTCGGCCTCTCCACCGGTCACGGTCCGGGCCACCTCGTCGGTCCGGCGCCGCAGGGCGGCATCCGGGGTTTCAAAAGTAAGCGCCCCGGTTTTGCAGGCCTCGACGCAGGCCGGGATCAGGCCGGCGGCCTGGCGCTCGATGCAGTTGTCGCACTTGACCGCCACGGTCTTGTCCGGCGGGGCGATGGGGTCGGCATGGTAGCGGATCACCCCGAAGGGGCAGGCCATGGCGCAGGATGCGCAGTTGATGCAGCGGTCCGGGTCAATGAGCACGGTGCCGGTCTCCCGGTCCCGGGAGATGGCGCCGGGCAGGCAGGCCAGCAGGCACGGAGCCGGGTCGCAGTGCCGGCATCGGTTGGGAAAGCCCTCGCCCCAGGCCGTGGTCCCCACATGCACCCGGGGCCGGGGCCGCGGAAGCTCCTGAGCCGCGGAAAAAGGCGTTTTGGATCGGGAATGGGCGACGGCGCAGGCGAACATGCACTGCATGCACCCCACGCACCGCTCGGGATGAACAATCACCTGTTTCATGGTGGCCTCCTCTCATCAATTATTGAGTTGGTGGCGGGGGGTCGGCGGCGCACCGGCCACTCCCGTGCGGGGAAACGGGCTATATGTCTGAAATGGTTGGCGGACGAGCGGATTCGGGGATCAGCCGGGCATAGTTGAAATCGGGGGCGAGCAGGGCTTCCCGATCGACGGTCACCGGGGTCCGGCTGGCGATGAGCCATTGGAGAACCCCGCCCTGGGAGATCTCGTTGACCAGCACACAGCCCACCAGCCGATCATCGCGAAAAACGAGCTTCCGGTAAGTGTCCCGCCGGGGATCGGTCCGGCGAAGGATTTCGCAGCCGTCCAACGCCCCGCCGTCGGCGGTTGGGGTGACCATCCCGGCCGTCAGGACATCGAGGCCGAAGATCCGGATGACGTTCCGGCTCAAGCTCCCCCGATAGGCCACCCGCCGGCCGGCCATGTTGATTCCGGCGATCCGTCCGGTATCCACCGCTTCGGGCCAGATGGCGTTGACCCACCGGCGCCGGCGGGCGATATCGACGCCCTCGGCGGCGTCTCCGGCGGCAAAGATCCCCGGCACTCGGGTTTCCATGTAAGGGTCCACCACTACCCCGAAGTTTACATCAATGGCCGGCCGGGGGACAAAGGACAATGCCGGCAGGACCCCCTTGCCGATAATGACCAGATCGCAGGGGGAGGTCGATCCGTCGGAGAGGACCGCCTCCCGGACCCGCCCGTTGCCCTCGAAGGCGGTGGCCGACAGGCCGACCCGGACGTCCAGGCCGTTGGCGGTCAGCTCATCACGGATTCTGGTGCCGGCAATCCGGTCCACCTGCATGGCCAGGGGATAATCGGACCGGATGAGCTGGGTCACGGGGATTCCCCGGCCCAGCAGGGCCGATGCCGCCTTGAATCCCACCAGCCCCCCGCCCAGAACGAGAGCCCGGCGGACCCCGGACAGGGCGTCGAGCATCCCCCGGACCTGGGCCGCGGTCCGCATGTAGAAAATCCCGTCGAGGTCGAGGTTTTCGGCCCGGATGGGGCGGGGATCGGCACCGGTGGCAATGAGGAGCCGGTCAAAGGGGATCGGCTGGTCATCACCCACGGCCACGGTCCGGCTTTCGACGTCAATGGCGGTGGCCCGCCGGCCGAGGACCGGGGTGATCGACTGCTCCTCGAAAAACCGCTCGCTCCGGATGGGCAGTCGTTCCGGCCCGATGCCGCCGTCCAGGACCATGCTGATCATGGGGCGGCAGTACGGCGTGACCGGCTCGTCGCCGATCATCGTGATCCGCGCCTCGGGCTGGAGGCGACGGATGACCTCGGCGGCGTGAATGCCGGCGGCTCCGGTTCCAATGACGACGTGGTCCATGGTCCCCTCCTTACGGGTTGTCGTTCATAACACCTTTTTGATATCAGATCGGGCCGGATCAATCAAGCACCAGTGAACAGTGCTTCCAGCCCGCACGCGGGCGAGGCCGAAAAAAATCCCTTTCTGTATTGCAAAAATCACGGATTATGATAATGACGGATACGCCCGCCGATGACGGTCCCTTGTCGGCGGTATAGGCATGGCCGGATCACCCAAAAAAATCCGGCCTGCATGAGCGGATGCCCATGGGGCGGGAGGAAGGAGAAATGATGCAGACGTTGAAGCTTCACATTTACAAGCCCGGCAAGTCCGATCCGGAGACCAAGATCGGCATCCCCTTGTCCGTGCTGCACATATCGGAAAAGCTCATTCCCAAACGGGTCAAGGATTCCCTGGAAAAGGAAGGGATCGATCTCCAGGAGCTCAGCGGGCTTTTTGCCAAGCAGGGCCCCAAGGGAAAGCTTATCGAGGTGGAAAACGCCAACGAGCGAATGGTCATTATCGTGGAATAGGGAAAGAGATGGACCCATGTCAGACGAATTAACGCAGCGGCCCGATGCCGGCGAGGGGAAGACCTTTGCCGAGCTGGTGGATGCCTACGACGCCGGGATCGGCGATGACGTCCAGGTCGGCGACAAGATCGAGGGGGAGATCATCTCCATCGGGATGGACACGGTGTTCGTCAACACCGGGTCGAAAATCGACGGCTCGGTGGACCGTGAGGAGCTGCTCGACGAATCTGGCGAGCTGCCTTACGCCGTAGGCGACACCCTGTCGCTCTACGTGGTGGCGCTGGAGGAAAACGAGATCCGCCTCTCCCGGGCCATCTCCGGGATCGGCGGGCTCAACCTGCTCCAGGACGCTCACGCCGAGGGCATCCCGGTCGAGGGAAAGGTCGTGGAGACCTGCAAGGGCGGGTTCCATGTGGAGGTGATCCGGCGGCGGGCCTTCTGCCCCATCAGCCAGATCGACACCCGCTACGTGGCAACCCCCGAGGATTACGTGGGACGGGAATTCCAGTTCCTCGTCTCCCGGATCGAGGAAAACGGCCGGAACATCGTCGTCTCCCGGCGGGAGCTGCTCATGCGGGAGCAGGAGACCGCCCGCCAGAGCTTTCTGGAAACCGTCAATATCGGCGACGTCCTGGAAGGCCGGGTCACCAGCCTCATGCCTTACGGGATCTTCGTCGAGCTGTCTCCCGGGGTCGAAGGCATGGTCCACGTCTCCGAGATGAGCTGGTCCCGGATCGGAACCCCGGCCGACGCCGTCGCCGTCGATGACCCCGTAACCGTCCAGTTGATGAGCCTTGATGAGGGAAAAAAGCCGGGCGAGATCAAAATTTCCCTGTCCATGAAGGCGGTGACCGGTGATCCCTGGGAACGGATTCACGAAACCTTTTCCGCCGGCGACAAGGTCCGGGGAAAGGTCACCCGCTGCGCCGATTTCGGGGCCTTTGTCGAGATCGCCCCCGGGATCGAGGGCCTGGTTCACGTCAGCGAGATGAGCTATGCCCGGCGGGTCCTCAAGCCCGAGGACGAGGTCTCCCCCGGCGAGGGCGTGGACGTCCTGATCAAGGAGATCGACACCGAGCGAAAACGGGTCTCATTGAGCATCCGGGACGCCGTGGGAGACCCCTGGATCGGAGTCGCCGACCGGTACGCTTTGGGACAGACGGTGGAAGGAACGGTGGAAAAGGTCGAGCGGTTCGGGATCTTCGTCACGATCGAGCCCGGCGTCACCGGCCTGATGCCCCGGTCAAAGATCAGCCGGTCGGCCAATGTCAAGGCCTTTGACCGGCTCCAGCCGGGAGACCCGATTCCGGCGTCCGTGGCGGAGATCCACCCGAACGACCGGAAAATCACCCTGACCCCGGCAGACGCCCGGGACACCGACGACTGGCGGGATTACGCCCGCAAGGAACGGGGTCAGGGTGGTAGTAGCGGAGGGCTCGGCGACCTGGGCGAAAAGCTCCAGCAGGCCCTCAAGAAAAAGGGCGGCTGATTCCCGTCATCGCCGGGCGAGGGTTCGGCGCGGCGGAAGGGGGCAGGCCGGCCCCGCACGGCCGTCGTTTGACGCGGCCCCGCCGCCCACGGCCGCCATCAGGTCCCCCGTAAGCTGAGTCAGGGACCTGACCTCGGCATCGAGGGATTCCGCCGCCGCCGCGGTTTCTTCGGCCCCCGAAGCGGTCTGCTGGGTGATCCGGTCGATTTCCGCCACCGCCTCGCTGACCCCCTCGATCCGCCGCCGAAGGTCCTCTGAGACGGTGTAAACCGCCGACACCCGTTCGGTCAGCTCCTCGGCGGCGTCCCGCACCGACCCGCAAGCCCCTCGGGTTTGCTCCACCTGTTTTGCCCCCCAATAGACTTTCCGGGTGGTCTCGTCGATCCGCTCGGCCGTGGTCCCGGCGGCCTCGGCCGCCCGGGCCGCCAGCTTCCGGACCTCCGAAGACACCACCGCGAACCCCGCTCCCGACTCCCCGGCCCGAGCCGCCTCCACCGCCGCATTGAGCGCGAGGAGATTCGTCTGGAAGGCGATGTCGTCGATGGTCCCGATGATCCGGGCGGACGAGGACTGAGGACTGAGGGCTGAGGACTGACTGAGTGACGGCAGCGAAATGGCCGTCGAGCTGGAAAGTGAAAGTGCCGGTGCAACAGGGTATTCATGCGAAGCCAGTTTGTAGTCCGCCGCGGCAGGGCCGGGCATGTATTGCGCAAGTATGAGATTTAATTCAACCGCCCCGGCCATAATGGCCGGGGCATGAAAGGAGCGTGTACGTGGCCGAGTTTACTATGACAACAAAGACCTTAGCGGAAGCATCCAAGATAACCACAGCCAGGGTCCGCCAGCTAGCCCCCCCTTATACAGCAGGCGGGGCTAGCACACAAGACCCCCGGTAGAGGGGAGTGGTTTTTTAAATCCGATGCTGTCGAATTTATCCGGGACCGTCGGAAGGGAAACCCCCCGGAAGCCAAAACGGACTAATAAAACGGCCCAGGTGATTCAAACCACCTTGGGCCGTTTTTTTTATTTTCCCCTAAACCCGCGATCATAAATCATAAATCTAAAAGCTAAAATCTAAACCGGCCCATGATCCGGTCGTAGGTCCCGTCGGCCTTCATCTCCGCCAGAACCGTCCGGCACCGTTCCACCGTCGCGTCCG
>CAYNGG010000206.1:0-7264 GCA_964396575.1 uncultured Desulfobacteraceae bacterium
GGCTGCATCAGGGCGGGGATGGTTGTCAAATTACCGGAGATGGGATAGAGTCCATCTTGGTCGGCCGAACCATCCGCGACCGTCTTCCCCCGGCCGACAACCGATGTGAGACCCCCATTCGAGAGGAGGCCGACAAGATGAGCGAAATCCGGATGACCGCCGAGGCGCGGACCGATTACGACTGCGAGGCTACCGGAATGCCGGCGGAGCGCTGGGGCGAAGCCGTTTTTCAGATCGGCGACGAGGAGATCGTCATGGAGGTGAGCGTCGAGGACGACATCGTCGTCTCCATCATGACCGATGAACAAACCGTCTGGAAAGGGACCCTGACGGGCCTCCGCCAGCTTCTCCGGGGCGAGATGAAGGCCCGCTAAGCGAATCCGGTGATTATCAGCGCCAGCCGGCGGACCGATCTGCCCGCTCACTACACTCCCTGGCTGATGAACCGCTTTGCGGCCGGGTACTGCGAGGTGCCCAACCCCTTCAACCCGAAGCAGATCTCCAGGATTCCGCTTCATCCCGAAGGGATCGACGCGGTGGTTTTCTGGACCCGGAACCCGGCCCCGCTGATCCCCCGGCTCCCGGAGCTCGATGACCGGGAGATCGTCTATTATTTCCTTTTCACCCTCCTCGACTATCCCCGGGCCATCGACCCCGGCATGGCCCCGCTGGTCCGGCGGATCGAAACCTTTCGCGAGCTGTCCGACCGGATCGGGCCGGACCGGGTGGTCTGGCGCTACGACCCGATCTTTTTGTCCTCCGCCACCGGCCCCGATTTCCACCGGGAGACCGTCGAACGGATCTCGCGGGCGCTGGCCGGGGCCACCCGGACCTGCGTGGTGAGCCTCACCGACATCTACCGGAAGGTCCGCCCCCGCCTGGCCGCCCTCGAGCGGGAGACCGGCATCCGCCGGCTGGCCGATGAAGAGGTGGACCTTCCCCGTTTGATGACCGACCTGTCGGCCATTGTCGGCGGACACGGCATGGAGATATGGACCTGCGCCGAGACGCCCCATCCGGATGACTGGGGGATCCCGCCGGGCCGGTGCATCGACCCGGACCGGATCACCGCCATCACCGGTCGGCCGGCCCCGGCCATGAAGGACCCGTCCCAGCGGCCATTCTGCCGATGCGTCGTCAGCCGGGACATCGGGATGTACGATACCTGCCCGGCCGGCTGCGTCTATTGCTACGCCGTCGGCTCCGCTGAAAAGGTCCGGAAAAACCGGTCAGCCCACGATCCCGAGGCCCCTTCCCTGGTTCCCGGTTGACGGCCGTCGAGAAATCCGTTGATCGGATGCTGTTTTTTGATAGAATGCTTCCTTGCCGCCGGACGGCCGGCGGCATAAGGAAACCGATAAGAGCTGAGGCCGCAATGACCCTGACGGGAACCGATCTCGAAGATCTTCGATACGCCAAATTGCTTCTGGAGGAGCCGGGACTTGCCTCCCGGGTGCTGAACGTCGTCGGCGTGCCCCTGGAGCGGGGGTTCAAGTACCTGCCCCGGTCCTGGTACGGCCAGGTGGAAAAGATCAGCGAAAAGGTCCTTGCCGAGGCCTTTGATTTCGCGGTTTTGAGCCTGGGCCGGGGGGGCGTTATTCGCCCGTCGTCGGACACCTTTCACAAGGTTGCCGTGGCCGTCTCCGGCGGCGTCGGCGGACTTTTCGGCCTGGCCGCCCTGGGCTTCGAGCTGTCGGTGTCCACCCTCCTCATGCTCCGTTCCATTGCCGACATCGCCCGGAGCGAGGGGGAGCACGTGGTTGACGTGGAGACCAGGCTCGCCTGCCTGGAGGTCTTTGCCCTGGGCGGATCGGGCGAGGGGGACGACGCCGGGGAAGCCGGCTACTACGCGGTCCGGGCCGCCCTGTCCAAGGTCGTCTCCGACGCCGCCCGGTTCATCGCCGACCGGGGCCTTGCCGACCGGACCGCTCCGATTCTCGTCCGGTTCATCAGCCGGATCGCTTCACGGTTCGGCGTCGTGGTTTCGGAAAAGGCCGCCGCCTCGGCCATCCCCATTGTCGGAGCCGCCGGGGGATCGGTGATCAATACCATCTTCATGGACCACTTCCAGGACACGGCCCGAGGCCATTTCATCGTCCGCCGTCTGGAGCGGACCCATGGCCGGGAGACGGTGGAAGCCGTCTATCGGGACCTCTAAGGGGGACGCACGACACCGATGACCAAGACCCATCGGCTCCTGAGCCCCGCCGTCACCGATGCCATCGAGACCCTCCGGGGCGAGATGCCCCATCTCATCGACGCCCTGCGCCTGAGCAACAGCATCGACATCTCCTCCTGGCTCAACATTATCGCCGGGAAGCTCATCCCCCGGTTTTCCCCGGATTTTCCGCTTATGGCGGCCATCTGCGGCGGGGGCTCATCCGGAAAATCGACCCTGTTCAACGCTTTGGTGGGCGAACGGATCTCCCCGTCGGGCGGCTCGGCCGGGATCAACCGCCGGATTCTGGTCTCGGCCCCCGGCGAGATCTTCCATCAACGGGAGTTTCTCTCCACCCTGTTCGCCCCCTTCGGGGACGGCTCCGAGCCCCTGAGCAACCCCCGCGATCTGACCGAGCCGGGCCAGCCCCTCTACATCCTCGACGGCAACGTCCCCCGGAACATGGTCCTCATGGACACTCCGGACTTCGACACCGGGGCCCGGGGCGGCTACACCAACCGGGAATCGGTCCGCCGGGCCCTCGAAGCCGCCGATGTCCTCATCTACATCTTCACCAACGCCACTTACAACAACCAGGACAACACCGATTTCATCGCCCGGATGCTCACCGGCATCGGGGTCCGGAAATGCTTTCTCGTTTACCGGACCTACGCTTCTTTCGGGGACGACGAGGTGGTCCGCCACGCGAACGTCGTGGCCCGGCACATTTACGGCGAGTCGGCCGAAGACCATGTTCTGGGGATCTACCGGGCCGATGAGGACAACGCCGTGGCCGCCGGCGAGGCGTTCATGACGCTCCGGCCGGCCCGTCCGACGGACCCGCCCTTCATGGATGCCCTCAAGGCCCTCGATCCCCGGACCCTCCGGCCGGAGCTCCTCGCCTCGATCCTCACCGACGTGGTGGACGGGGCCGAAAACTATCTCGACGAGGCCCGCCGGTCCCGGGATGCCTTGCGCCTCTATCTCGATGCCCTTCTGGCAACTCAGAGCAGCGCCGTCCGACAATCCCTTGCCCACTTCCCCATGGACCAGGTCTTAAACCGGTTCGCCGAGATCTGGATGGCCTCGGACCCGACCCACATCCGGGCCATGCGCCGGACCGGGAAAGTTATCGGAACCCCGGTGCGGGTTCTGGCCGGAGCCGCCCGGTGGGTCTCCGGCCGGGTGACCGGCGGCGGCCGCCCCAATGGGGAGACCAGCTTCCGGGATCACCTGGAAGCCGACCTTCTGGCCGGGGTCAACGGCCTCCATGGCTGGGCCGTGAGCGCCGACCTTTCGGCGGTGGTAACCCGGAACGACCCGGTGGCCGACCGGATGAAGGAGACCGCCGACCGGCTGTCCGAAACCCCGCCCCCCGGCATCGACCCGCCGTCGGTAACCACGCTAGGGCGTGACGCCGACGCGGCCCTCACCTTCCACGTAGCGGCTCACCCGGCGGTCGAAGCCTCCCGCCGGCACCTGGCTGACCGGAATTGGAAAGCATCCATCGATGCCATCATGGCCCAGAAGGACTCGATCCTCAAGCTCTCCGAGGACATCGAAACCGAGCTTTACGTCATGGCCGACCACTTCCGGGGCCGGATGGGGCTCTCCTCACGGATCAAGCAGACCTTTTCGGCCTTTCTCAACGTCCTGCCGGCCACCGTGGCCATCACCTATATCCTGGCCACCGGCGACCCGGTGGGCGGAGCCGGAATCAAAGTCAAGCTCACCGGCCTCTTCGGGCTCCAGGACCTCTACGCCCTCGTGGCCATCCCCGCCACCACCGGGCTGAACAAGGCCGACCGACAGCGGCTTGAAGCCCTCCTGGGCCCCATCGCCAAAGCCTGGCTGGAAAACAAGATGACCGTGGTCCAGGAGCTTTTCGAGGCGGAAATCACCGGCGACCTCATCGCCGCGTCGCAATCGGCGATCTCCGAGGCCGACGCCCGCATCGAGCGGATCGAGGCCGCCGTACAAACCTGCAAACAGGCGATGCCGAAACGATGATATCCAACCGACAGCAGACCCTCATCCGGGCCCGGGGGGTCATCGAGGGATTGAAAAGCGACATTCAGACGGTGGACGAGACCCTGACCGCCGCGCCCCTCTGGCGGCCGGGCACGGCGCTCCGGAAGCAGTGCGAAGAGGTCCTCCGGATGATCGATGACCTCGAGGCCCGGTTCGACCGGAAGCTGGTGGTCACCCTCATCGGCCCCACCGGGTCGGGGAAATCGACCCTCTTGAACGCCCTGGCCGGGGTGGATGATCTCTCGACGACCGGCAACGACCGGCCCACCACCCGGAACCTGGTGGTCCTCTGCCGGGAAGCCGCCGACGCCACTCAGCTCGTGGACCAGATCGGCGGGGAGAACATCAAAATCCGCGCCAGGGACTCGGCCGCCCCCCTCTCCCATGTTCTCCTCATCGACACCCCGGACACCGACAGCACCGAGCAGGAGCGCCACATCCCGCTCGTCCGCCGGGCCATCGGCCTTTCCGACGTCCTCATCTGCATGTTCAACGCTGAAAACCCCAAGCGCCGGGATTACGCCGATTTCATGGCGCCTTATGTCCAGCGCTTCCGGGGGGAGTCCCTCGTCTGCGTTCTCAACAAATGCGACCGGCTCGACGAAACCGAGCTCGAGGAGACCATCCTTCCCGAGCTGATCCGGCACATCGAGCGGGCCTGGGACCGGCCGGCCGAGGCGGTCCTGTGCATCTCGGCGAGGCGGCACTTGAACGACCCGGCCTGGGACGAGCGGGCCACTCCCCGGCACGATTTCGACCAGTTCGATCACCTGAGGGACCGGGTTTTCGGGACCTTCAACCGGGCTGAGTACGTCATCGACCGGCGTCTGGAAAACGCCCGGGCCCTTCGGGATTACATCTTTGAAGCGGTGTCCGAGCCTTTGGGCCGGGACCGGGAGGTCCTCGGCGAGGCCCGGACCGCCATGGCCGGGCTGGAGGCCAGGGCGGTCCGGAACGCCCTGTCGGCCCTCAAGGGCGAAGACCCCCGCCATCAGGTCGGGGTCAACGTTCTCCTCTACCAGCGGCTGGCTCAGCGGTGGATGGGGCCGGTGGGCTGGGTCATCGCCTTATGGGCCCGGATTCTCATCTTCGGCACCGGGGTGGCGGCCATGCTCCGGTTCGGCAACCCGGTCAGCCAGGTCTGGGGGATGGTCTCATCCATCCGCCACTTCAAGGAATCCCGGGCCGCCATCGCCGAGGCCGGCAAGGGGGAGCGGGTGGACCGGGCCCTCCGGGACTACCGGCTGGCCCTCCTCAACGACTGGCCGGACCTGGCCGCGAAGCTGGCCCGGGGCGAATTCGACCGGTCCGTCCGCCGGATCGAGTCGGTGATGCCCGAGGGCGAAGCTCTGGGTGAAGAGCTCTCCGGACTCTGGAACGATGCCTTAGACGATGCCCTCGAGGGCGCCGCCAACGGGCTCAGCGGGTTTTTCCCCCAACTGATCTTCAACATCCCGTCCCTGGTCGTCATCGGCTATGCCGGGTGGATCACCGGGCGGGCCTTTTTCGAGGGAAACTATTTCAGCGGCGATTTCTTTCTCCACGCCTTTCTCACCATCACCCTGATCCTCTTCATCTCCTTTTTCATCTTCCAGCTCATCGCCCGGATGGCCGCCGGCACCGACCGGATCACGACCCGGGCCTTCGAGACCGTCAAGTCGCTCACCGACGGCGTCCACCAGACTCAGCTCAACCCATTGGGCGAACAGCTCGACGCGGTCTTGAGCCTCGAATCAATCGTGGGTCCCGTCGAGCCGCCGGACGCCTCACTACCTTCCGCCCGGCTCTCCCCTACCCCGCCTCGGGATGCCGGGCCATAAAGGACCGGACATGACAATGCCGGACCCCCTTGTACTGTCCGCCGTCGGCCATCTCGTCCATGGAGAGCACCAGCTTTTCGTGGTTGTCCGGGATGGCCAGGAGATTGCCGAATTCCCGCTTGTAAGTCCGCTCGTCGGGGATGAGGTAGGCCACCTGAACATATAACCGCTCGCCCTTTCGATCACAGACAAAATCAATCTCCTTCTGGCCCAACTGTCCCACGGTCACCCGGTATCCGGCCGATTGGAGGTGATTGAAAACCGCGTTTTCCAGGAGCCGGCCGATGTGCCGGGGCTGGTGGCCCACGAGGGTGTTCCGCAGGCCGAGATCTTCGAAATAGTATTTCTCCCCGATCTCGAAGATCTTCCGTCCGCCGATCTCGGAGCGCCGGGCCTTGGTGATGAAAAAGGCGGCGGTCAGGTAGGAAAGGTAGGTCAAGACCGTGTTGGGGCTGGTCCGGATCCGCTGGGACTTGAGAAAGTCGCTGATCCGCTTGGCGGAAAAAAGGTTGCCGATGTTGTCGGCGAGAAACTCGGTGAGCCGCTCGAGGAAATCGACATTGCGGATACCATGGCGGGCGACTACATCCTTGAGTACAATGGTGTGGTAGATGTTGATGAGATAATCGAAGACGATCTCGTCCTCCAGCGAAAGGTGGCGCAGATAGGGCAGCCCGCCGTATCGAAGGTATTTGGAAAAGGCTTCCGGACCATCCGACAGACCGTGGAAAACGAGAAACTCGGGATAGGACAGGCCATACACTCGGATTTCCACATACCGGCCGCTCAGCAGGGTCGCCAGCTCTCCGGACAGGAGCGTGGCATTGCTGCCGGTGACGTAGATGTCATACCCGCCTTCGGCCGCCAGGCTCCGAATCGCCCGCTCAAATGAGACAATCTCCTGAACCTCGTCAATGAACAGGTGGACCCGCTCAGCACCCGCCCCCTTCCGGGGGAGATATGCGATCAGGTCCGAGTCGTCACGGATCTCCTGATATTCGTGGAGCTCCTTGTTGATGTAAACAATGGTGGCGTCCGGGTCCCGGCGCCGGATTTCGTCCATGATCTGGTAAAGCAGATAGCTTTTCCCCACCCGCCGTTGTCCCGTGACGACTTTGATCAGGTCGCTTCCAATGTGGGGACCGATCCGGTCGAGGTACCTGGGACGCTTGATGGTCTCCGGGATCATCCTATCCCCCTTTTTCTGGATGGACACTGTAAACCCTCATGATCGGGCCGGCCCCGCGATCACCCC
>CAYNGG010000207.1:0-7264 GCA_964396575.1 uncultured Desulfobacteraceae bacterium
CGACCGGCCGGGTTAGACCTCCGAGGTTTTGAAAACCTCGGAGGTCTCGATATTCGATAGAACGTCCCGGTTGGCGGAGGTTCATTGTCCTCGGTGTTAAGTGTGCGTCAGGACTATCCTTTTGGGGAAGGGGGGCTATGGGATTAGGTCCGGCATCGGGTAGGCGGGAAACACGGAAATGGCCCCGGCCGACGCCGGGGCGGGGGATCACTTGTAGGCGGTGAGGATGCGGCCGTCCTTGACGATGATGCTGCCGTTTTTGGCCCGGTCCATAAGCTGGATGGTTCCGTGCCGGTAGCAGCCGGGAATTTCAATGCCCCGCCGCTTCAGCTCGCCCACGGCCTGCCGGTATTCCTTTTCGCCGAAGAAAAAGCGCAGGGCCCCGCCGGGGACGTTTTCACATCGCCCGTATCTCTGGATGATCCGCAGGGCGGGGCGGGAAAACCCCCGTTGCTGACGTCTGATACGCGCGTGTCGAGTCAGTTGCATGAACAGTCCTCCGATCGGGTTGGGGTTATTCAGCCAAACCGAGAGTCGGCTTACCGGGAAAGAAACTCGGTCAGCAGCGAAATCCCGAAAAAGAAGGAAAAGACCATGGAGGCGGCCACCACCAGTCCCAGGAAGATGTAACACTCTTTGACAATTCGTTTGATGTAGTACGGCATCGCTCCCATCCCGGTTATCGTATTCTCTGGAAATACGATAGCCGGTGGGGGCGTTTTCGACAATGGGTCGGCGGGGGTAATCTCGGGTAGTCAGGGAGGAAAGCGGGGGTGGGCGGCGGGACCGTTTTCGGGCTCAGATGTCGAGGGTGCTCACCTCGAGGGCGTTGGTCTGGATGAACTCCCGGCGGGGCTCCACCACGTCTCCCATGAGGAGAGTGAAGGTCTCGTCGGCCATGACCGCGTCTTCGACCTTGACCTTGAGCAGAATCCGGGTTTCCGGGTTCATGGTGGTCTCCCAGAGCTGCTCCGGGTTCATCTCGCCGAGACCTTTGTACCGCTGGATGCTGATCCCCTTTCGGCCTTCCTCGGTGATCCGCTTGAGCAGGGTTTCCCGGTCCGAAATCTCGGGCGCATCGTCTTCGCGCCCTTCATCGTAGAGGGAGAAGGGCGGATGGTGAAACGGGGGCATCCGGTTCCAGAGGGAGATGGCCGTCTGGAAGTCCTTCGAGTGGATCAGTCCCCGGCCGATGGTCACCGGCCGGATTTCGTCATACTCGGCCGCCTGAAACTGAGGGGCCTCCTCGCCTCCGATCACCGGGGTGACCCGAAGCTCATAGAGCCCCCGGTTCTCGTCCCAGGCGAGGTCGCCCACCAGGTAGCCCCGGTCGGCCAGGGCGGTCCGAAGCCGGGTCACCCGCTCGAGGTCCTGGATGTCCGATTTATCGGTCACCCCGGATGCGATCAGAAACTCCACCAGGTGAGCGGGGACTCCCCGGCGATCCATCCGACTCGTCACGGTGATGTAGTCCGCCAGGACGCTCACCGCCTCATAGAGCGCCGTCTCGCTCAGGACCTCCCCCTGGGCGTTGGCAACCCGCTTTTTCTCCGAGGTGGCCCGTCGGAGAATGTAATCGGTAAACGACGCTTCGTCCTTGAGATAAAATTGACTCTTGCCTTTCCCCACCCGGAAGAGCGGGGGCTGGGCAATATAAAGGTAGCCGCCATCCACCAGCTCGGCCATCTGCCGATAGAAAAAGGTGAGCAACAGGGTCCGGATGTGGGATCCGTCCACGTCGGCGTCGGTCATAATGATCACCTTGTGGTAGCGGAGCTTGTCAATGTCGTACTCCTCCTCGCCCACGCCGGTACCCAGAGCGGTGATCATGTTCTTGATCTCTTCGCTTTTCAAAATCTTGTCGAACCGGGCCTTTTCGACGTTCAGGATCTTGCCCTTGAGCGGCAGGACCGCCTGGAACTTCCGGTCCCGGCCCTGTTTGGCCGATCCGCCGGCCGAATCGCCCTCCACCAGAAAAAGCTCCCGAACGGCCGGGTCCGGAAGCTGGCATTCGGCGAGCTTGCCGGGCAGGGTGGTTTCGGCCAGGGAGCCCTTGCTCCGGGCGAGGTCCCTCGCCCGCCGGGCCGCGTCCCGGGCCCGGGACGCATCCAGGGACTTTGCCAGAATCCGCCGGGCCACCGCCGGGTTCTCCTCTAAGTATTCGGTGAGCCGCTCGTTCAAAAGCGATTCCACGAGCCCTTTGACTTCGCTGTTGCCGAGCTTCGTCTTGGTCTGCCCCTCGAACTGAGGGTCCATGATCCGGACGCTGATCACCGCGGTAAGCCCTTCGCGGGCGTCCTCCCCGCTGATCTTGCCCTTGAACCCCTTGGGGAGATTCCCGTCGACCGACGCATACTGATTGAGGGTTCGGGTGAGGGCCGCCTTGAAGCCGATGAGGTGAAAGCCCCCCTCCATGGTGTTGATGTTGTTCGCAAAGGAAAAAATCTTTTCGGTGAAGGTGTCGTTGTACTGGAGCGCCACCTCCATCTGGACCCCGCTTTTCTCCCCCTGCATGAAAATCGGATCGTGAAGCGGCGTGTTGTGGCGGTTGAGGTAGGTCACGAACTCCATGATCCCGCCTTCGTAACAATACTCGCGCTTCTGATCGGCCCGTTCGTCCTCGATGCGGATTCGGACCCCCTTGTTCAGAAAGGCCAGCTCCCGAACCCGACGGCTGAGGATCTCAAACTCGAAATTGTCGTTGTTGAGGATCTCCGTGTCGGGGACGAAATGAATCCGGGTCCCCTGCTTCTCGGTTTCTCCAACAACGGTCAGCTCGCTGGTCTTTCGCCCCCGAGAGTAAGTCTGATGGTAGATCTTGCCATCGGTGTAAATCTCCACGGTGAGCTGTTCCGACAGCGCGTTGACCACCGAGACCCCCACGCCGTGGAGACCGCCGGAGACCTTGTAGGACTCGTTATCGAACTTCCCCCCGGCATGGAGCTTGGTCATGACCACCTCCACCGCCGGCATCTGCTCCTTCCGGTGCATCCCCACCGGGATGCCCCGGCCGTTGTCCTCCACCGAAACACTGTTGTCGGTGTAGATCGTCACGGTGATGGTGTCGCAATACCCGACCATGGCCTCGTCGATGCTGTTGTCAATCACCTCGTAAACCAGATGATGGAGTCCCGCCACATCGACATTGCCGATATACATGGAAGGCCGCTTTCGAACGGCCTCCAGCCCTTCAAGGATCTGAATACTGTCCGCGCTGTAAATCTGCTCGCTCATATTTTCATCGGCATAATGACGCTCAGGTAGGTGTCGTCGTCCTCCCCGCGAACCAGACAGGGGCGTTGTTGGTCAAGAATGTCTATTAAAACAATCTCCGTGGAGATGACGTTCAGGGCGTCGATGAAATATCGGGGGTTGAAGGCGATCTCGAGGGCCTCGCCGTCGTACTCGATCTCCATCTCCTCTTTGGATTCCCCGATTTCCGGGTTGGACGCGGTCACCACCAGATGATCTCCCGAGAAAGTGAAGATCACCCCTTTGTAGGCCTCGGTGGAGAGGATCGACATCCGCCGGAGCATCATCAACAGGCTCTGCCGGTCCATCTTGATGACCCGCCCATCGGTCCGGGAGATAATGTCCCGGTAGCGGGGAAACTCCCCCTCAAGAAGCCGGATGGTGATGGTTTCCGCCTCCCGCCGGGCGATGAAATGATTCTCCTTGAACCCCACCTCGACGGTCCCGTCGGTCGTGAGAAACCGGGCTACCTCGGTCATCCCCTTTTTCGGAACGATGATTCCGGCGGAATCCGGCAGGTCGGCCTTTTCCGGGTAAACCGAGTCGGCGGTGGACAGCCGGCTGCCGTCGGTGGACACCAGCCGAATCCGCTGGGGCGACTCGTCGCTCAATATCTCAAAGTAAACGCCGCTGATGTGAGCCCGCTTGTCGTCGGACGCTCCGGCGACGATGACCGTCCGTTCGATCATCTTCTTGAGCGAAGGCGCGTCCATCCCGAAAAAATCCACGGCCTCGATCCGGGGGGTTTCCGGGAAATCATCCGGGTCCATGCCGACGATGTGATACTCGATGCTCCCCGATCCGATCTCGATCCACCGCTTTTCAGCCTCGTTGATCACGATCTCCGACCGGGGAAACTCCCGGACGATCTCGAAAAGCTTCTTGGAGTTGACGGCGATGGCCCCTTGCCGCTCCACCGTCGCCGGGTAGGCCCCTTCAAAGCCGGTTTCGAGGTCGGTGGCGATGACCGTTACGCCGGTCTCGGTCGTCCGGATCAGGACCATCTCGGTGATGGCTAAATTGGTCTTCCGCCCGGTGATGCCCTGGATCCGCGACAGAACGTCCCGGATATCGTTCTTGTTGATGGCGATCTTCATGCGCTCAAATCCCTCTCCGACGCCCCGATCCAGGTCCGGAGCTTCGGTACGGTTTCTTTGTCCCATCTCTCCGACAGCCGCAGGCGGATAAACGTCCCGTAAAGCCGGTCGATCAGGGAGACGATCTTATCGTAGAGATAGACCCGCTCCAGGATTACCCCCTCAGTGTCCTCGGCGGTCTCCGCCGCCCCCGTCTCCGGGACCTTCAGTCCGGCGATGTCAAGGCTTTCGCCCTTGACGGAAAACCGCCATTCGAAGTCCCCCGACCGATAAACGAGGTTCATCTCGGTGACAAACGCGCCCTTGCGGAGAGCGAGGGAGCCCTCCTCCAGACCGGCGTCATCCCCCTTGATGGTGATGGTCTCGACCCCTTCCCCGACCCGGTTTTCCAGAACGATCCGGTTTCCGATGGTCAGGGAGACCGCCTCCGCATCCACGGATCGGAGCCATTCGCCCTGACCCTCCGCGTCGGTGAGATACCACAGCCAGGTTAAGAATTCGTGACCAAGAAACTTATAACGATTGTAGGAAACAGAGACGTCCAGCATCGGTAATCAGCTCACAAACCGGGTGTGGGTCAGCTTCGACAGCTCGTCGCGTTCAGCCGGGTCGAGCCCCGCGGTCAGCTCGGCCATGGTGTAAGGAAACAGCCGGATCAGGGTCAGGTCAAAAGCATGGGAAAACAGCGTTTCCAGCTCCTCATTGGCCCCTTTCTGGTTGGAGAAGAACCAGAGCCATTTCTCCTCATAGCTCCAGAGAAGATCGTAAACATTGGGAACCGGCGGCATCCGGATACTCAAGGCCCCGATCACGTCGTCTTTAAGCTCCTGTTTCTCCGATCGGGACAGATAGTCCCGGCCGGTTTCCCGAAGCCGCTGCTGAATTCGGTCAAGCAGGTGTTTTTTGACGATCTTGGGCGGGATGGACTTTTTGTCGATCCGGAGAGAAAAGACGAAATAGGCCCCGACCCCGAAGCTGCCGGCGGAAAAGTCAGGGTGAAAGGGGTCGCCAAAAGGAGTCCATCCCACGGCCCGGTCTTCGGGCTCGCCGTCGATGTCCTCGATGGTGTACCGTTTGAGGCCCTTTTCGATGGTTTCACGCACCGGGTCCTCAATTGTGCCGTCAACCCGATAGCGGGTGATGGAAACCGTGGATGTCAGCAAGCCCATATATGTCAGTCCGTTATTAGTCATAGTTTCGTATCAGCTCAAAAGACCTGCTAATATACCGCGAGTTGATCCGGCAGGCAAGCGTTTTTTGTCGATTCCCCGAGCTTTGCCGGATAATCCGCCGTGAGCGATTGTCCATTCTGGAATGGGATAGCTGGCCGATTTCTGGATTGAGGCTCTTGAAGAGCATCCTTTTGGTTCTCCTTATATAAATGACATCTTCATCATCAGGTCTGTGCAAATGTTGTGTTTCAGAGCTTTTTCCTTTTATTTCAACAGGTTTTATCCGATCGGCCTGTGTGAAAGCTTGTGTGGAACATGTGAGCTAACGGCCCCTTCCGCACATGCCGGATGATTATGTGCGAAAGCGGTCGATTGCACACATCGGCCGCGGCGGTTTTCACACAAACACCGATCAATCCCGCGAAAAGCGGCAAACCATGGGTTTCCATTGGGATAATCCCCTTGATTTCGAATCCATCGCCGGGCTATAATCCGGCCAGATTCGAGTTGATATTGATGCGACGCCTTGCTCACATGGACCCGGAAGAGGACAACCGTGGCGGATAAACAGATTCAAACGGAGACACTGGAAAACGGGCTTAATCTGGAGGTTGTGGACCGGTCGCGTCAGGTGGCCGGGGACCACTGGTACCTGGAGATCGTCGCTCGACTGGAGATTCCCGTAAAGGGTCGCTCCGCCGAACGACTCGGAGACCGGGTGGTCTTCGAGCAGCGACGGGTCCGCCATTTCGTGGACAGCGCCGAAAAGGCGGCGGTCCTCGATGAGATGGTGGGCAGCTTTTTAACCACGATCCGACCTTATCTCGGCCACCCCGATTTTCCCCGGCGCTATGCCGAGCGGTGTCTTCGGGATCAAAACGCCAAAGGATGGGGGCCATAGACTTGCGAGAGGTGGCCGGGGCGGGATCACAATGGCGGATTGCCATTTGGGCGGCCGTGCTTTTCCTGCGTCTTTCCAGCTCGGCCGGCGCGGACATCTATCGATATGTTGACGAGGAAGGGGTCCTTCACTTCACCAACGTGCCCACCTCATCCCAATACCAGCTTTACATCCAGGACGACTTTTTTGTCCGCCGGGGCGATATCCCCGCCCTGACCGAGAAGTACGACCACCATATTTGGGCGGCTTCCCGCCGGTACGGCGTTGACTTTCCCCTGATCAAGGCGATCATCACGGTGGAGTCGGCCTTTAATCCCCGGGCCGTCTCCCCGAAGGGTGCCCTGGGCCTTATGCAGCTCATGCCGTCAAATGTCCGGCTTCTGAGGATTCAGGACCCTTTTGATCCGGAGGAAAACATTATGGGCGGGACCCGGTTTCTCAAGGGGCTTCTCAACCGTTTCGACGGCCGGCTCAGCCTGGCCCTGGCCGGTTATAACGCCGGACCCCACCGGGTGGACCAGTACGACGGTATCCCACCTTATAAAGAAACCCAGAATTACGTCAAAAAGGTTCTCCGGTATTATCGGGCTTTGAAAAGGGAGCGTTGATACCGGGGATCAGCCGGCCGCGAGACGCTTTTCGACGTGGGCCAGAAGTCCGCCGCTGTCAACCAGGGCCTGCATGAAGGGCGGGATTGGCCGGGTGACAAAGCTCTCCCCCGTGCGCTCATCGGTGATGGTCCCGGTGTCCAGGTCGATCCGGAGCTGGTCTCCCGCCTCTATACGGCCGACCGCCTCGCATTCGAGGATGGGCAGGCCCATGTTGAAGGCGTTCCGGTAAAA
>CAYNGG010000208.1:0-7208 GCA_964396575.1 uncultured Desulfobacteraceae bacterium
CCGTTCCCTCCGATTCCCGATCCCGGCCTAATCAAATCCTAACGTCTCCGGCGTAGATTCATGATCAGGATGGGCCGATCTCCGGCTCCAAACCCCTTTCAGGGCTTACAACACCCCCAACATCGGGTCCGCGCAGATGAAATCCATCATCCTGATCGTTTTTTCAGTCGTTGTTCTGGCTGCCATGATTGCCATGCGGGCGGCCGCTTTCAAACGCCTTCATCCCAATGCCCGGCTTCTCGCCGACGCTATCCGGAAAAACATCACGGAGAAGTCGGAATGACCGATAGACCGATTATCAGCAGACTGAGTCGCTCTATCCGTTTCTCCTCGTTTTGAGTTGATCCTGGTGCATCCCGAGACTTAAGCCGGCTCGACCATGACGCGGAATTCGATTGTCATAAGCCCGCCCATGAGCACGCTATCACTTTTACCAAGTGCCGAAAAGATGATATGACGATTTCAAGACCGTGATGAATCGGGTCACTGACACCAACGGCGTCGATGGTGAGCATCAGAGGAAGGGAGTGGACACGCGATGGCGGATCAACATGATGGCAAAGGGCCGGATTTGCCGGCTGGAGCGAGCGAGCGAGGAGATGCGGCTTCTCCATCGGCTGCTGCTCGGCCGGGGGCATGGGAGACGATCAGGAGGAAGGTGAAGCGAGGGGTCGATTATTTCAAGCATGACCTCTGGCGGTACCGCCGGGAGTCATTGTCCCCCGTTCGGAAGGGCAAGGTCATGCTCCTCCGGATCATTGTGATGGTGATTGGCGGGTTTGAGCGGAGTAAGTGTCAGCTCCGGGCCTCGGCCATGACTTTCTACACGGTCCTCGGCATTGTCCCGCTGGTGGCTCTGGCCTTCGGGATCGCCAAGGGATTTGGGTTTGATAAACTCCTGGAGCGGCAGCTTTACGAGACTTTCATCGGTCAGGAAGCGGTCCTCGACCGGATCACCGAGATGGCCCGGTCGCTTCTCGAGCAGACCCGGGGCGGGGCCATCGCCGGCATCGGCCTGGCCGTCCTTTTGGGGACGGTCATCAAAGTTATGCTCAATATCGAAGACTCCATGAACGACATCTGGGAGGTGGAAAAGCCCCGGAACTTCAGCCGGAAGTTTTCCGATTATCTGTCCATCATGGCCATCTGCCCGATTCTGGTGATCATTTCATCCTCTATCAACGTCTTCATCACGACCCAGGTGACCACTATCGCCGAGCAGGTGGAGATCCTCGGGGTCCTGAGCCCCTTTATCTTCCTCATGCTCAAGCTGATTCCGTATGCCCTGTTCTGGGCGCTGTTCACCATGATCTACATGATTATGCCCAATACCGAGGTGCCCTTTTACGCCGGGCTGGTCGGCGGGATCATCGGCGGCACCATCTACCAGCTCGCCCAGTGGACCTACATCCGATTTCAGGTGGGAGTGGCCAACTACAACGCCATCTACGGCAGCTTCGCGGCCCTGCCGCTCTTCCTCGTCTGGATTCAACTGAGCTGGCTTATCGTGCTGCTCGGCGCCCATATCTCCTATGCTATCCAGAGCGTGGACGACTACGATTTCGAGCCCGACGTCCGCCGGGTCAGCCCTCATCTGAAAAAGCGGGTGGCCCTGCTCATCGTCCACGCCATTGCTCAGCGCTTTGCCCGAGGCGACACTCCGATGACCGCTGAAGCCCTTTCAACAGCGCTATCCGTGCCCGTCCGACTGGTTCGAAAGATCATCGACGAGCTCATTGAAACGGGCGTCCTCATCCACACGCACATCGACGCCGCCGAGACGGTCACGGCCTATCTCCCGGCCCGGGACATCCATGATTTCACCATCGCCTACATCCTCGATGCCATGGAAAACCGGGGTGTCGATAACATACCGGTGGCTGATACCGATACATTCCAAACGCTAACCGAGGCGCTAAAGACTTTTTACCAGGATCGGCGCAATTCGCCCTCCAACCGACGGCTGGTGGAGATTTGATAGTCTCCATCCAGAAACCGGAAAATGGAGTCGAGATGGAGGCCCGAGAAAAATTTACCGCGAGCATGTATTTAATTTTCCGGGCTTAAAAGTTTGATCCCACCACAAATATCTGTGATATCAGAAAGTTGTGGATGGGCACGTGGTAGGGGAAAGGAAGTGAAGGCGGTGAGCGCACGGATAAACCCCCCGCCGGGTCGGCAATTACATCCGGTCAAATGTCAGCTTTGGCTTTAGTTGGGCTATCGTCATGATGTCCAGAACCGAGTCTTCAACATGGGGGTACTGAAAGTCATTGATGGCCCTGAATCGGGATACGTCATGAGCCATGGCGCCACTGCATGTATTGGCAAATTGGTAGAACTCATTAAAGACGATGTTAAGGGAGCCTGATTGATATCTCCAGGGGGTATCCCCATTTGCGGAAAAGACCATGATACCGCTTATCATCTCGTTTAAACCGTTGAATTCGTTTATAAGCAATTGCCTTTTGGTAAGTATTTTGCTTATGATGACGCCACTCATCAGCTCGCTTCTTTGTTTCGCGGTGTACCATGCGGAAACAAAAATGCCGATCACCAAAAAAACAAAAAATCCCCCAACCATTAAAGCCGCCATGCACCGACTCATTTTTTTCCCCTTTGCTTCTTGTGCTACGATCACAACCTGTTTCCATGCCGGATATGCTTACCTGCTGATAGAAATATCCACCTTGATCATCGTTCAGGCCACCCGGCGTTCTGGACGGTTGTTAAGCCTGATCCCGCCGAAAGGACTCCAGGGCTGTGTGGAAGGCGCCCTGAAGATGGATAGACGACCGGACCAAACGATTCCAATTAAAAGAATACGTCTTCGTTATTTTAGCCGATTTGATCGTATAGTCAACACCGAATATTCCCGTATGACGGGAAAGGGCTGCAAGCCGTCCGTCCGGATCGAAAAGCCCGCCAAGAAAAAAGGGCGACCCGTCCAAAAAGCCGGATTGAGCTGTTATTGTCGGGCGATCTTCTGAACCGGGCTTTCTCCGAAGGACTTTTTTGATAGCTGCGACAGGGTTTGCCTGTCACCATCTCCCCTTTACCTTTCCGATCGAGCCCGATGGTGATATACATCAAGGTTGAAGGGGAGCGCGGGGTCTCGGAATCCGCCGCGTCGTTTTCCATCGGTGATCTGATAGGCATTGAGGAATTATGGTCAGGTGGCTGGGGTTGGTCCCCTAACTCTGGCAGGTTGAGGAGAAGTGAGCCAATATGCGGAATCCAAACTCAAAACAGACGCAGCCGACCGCCGCCGTGGTGGATGATGACGTGACCCAGCTCAAGGTCTTGTCCGGGCTCCTGAAAAAGGCGGGGATTGCGGCGACGACCTGGCCTTCGGCCGAGGCGGCTCTGGCCGGCATGAGCTCGGACACGCCGCCGGACATTATCATCACTGATCTCTACATGCCGGACATTGACGGCTGGCGGTTCTGCCGGCTGCTCCGATCTCCTGAATACAGCGCTTTCAACCGAGTGCCGGTTCTGGTGGTCTCGGCGACCTTCTCGGGAGACGAGGCCGCCCGGATCACCGCCGACATCGGGGCGGATGCCTTTCTTCCCGTGCCGGTGGACGGCCCGACCTTCATTGCCCGGGTCCGGGCTCTGCTGGCGGGCGAGGCGCCGAGGTACCGGCCCCGGGCACTGATCATCGATGATTCCCGGTCCACCGCCGGGCTGTTGAAGGAGACCTTCGAGACTCACGGGTATTCGGCGGATGTCGCGCTGACGGTGGGCCAGGGCCGGGCGGCACTCCGGGCGGCTGCTTACGATGTCACCGTGATTGATTACCACCTGCCGGACGGGCCGGGCGATGCGTTGCTGGCGGAATGCCGGACCGGGCAGCCGGATTGCATCCCGATGATGATTACGATCGACCCCCGGGCCGACCTCGCGCTGGCCTGGATGAAGGCGGGCGCCGCCGGCTATCTCCGGAAGCCCTTTGATCCGGAATATCTGATCGCCCTGTGCGTCAAAGCCCGGCGGGAGCGGAGCCTGTTGCGGGTGGAAGGGCTTCTGGATGAGCGGACCCGGAAGCTCCGGGAGAGCGAAAGTCGGTTCCGATCCTTTGTGGAAAACGCCTCGGACATCGTCTATGGCCTGACCCCCGAGGAAGTTTTCACCTACGTGTCTCCGAACTGGTCGGAATTCATGGGGGAGCCGGCCGAGGCGGCGGTGGGCCGATCCTTCGCTACCTATGTCCACCCCGAGGACGTTCATCTCTGCCGGGAGTTTCTCGAGCGGGTTCTGTCCACCGGCGAGCGCCGGATCAGCGTGGAATATCGGGTGAAGCGGGCGGACGGCACGATCCGATGGCATACTTCCAAGGGCTCGCCTCTCCGCAACGAGGCTGGCGAGGTCGTCGGGTACGTCGGCATCGCCCGGGATGTGACCGATCAAAAAACGGCCGAGGCGGCCCTCCGGGAGAGCGAGGCCCGTTACCGGTCCCTGACGGAAAATTTCCCGGACGGGGCCCTCTTTCTCTATGATCGGGAGCTCCGTTTCCTGGTGGCCAACGGCAAGGGGTTCGGCCCGGCCGGACTGACAAGCGAGGCGGTGGTGGGCAGGACGGTGGCCGAGGTCTTCCCCGATCTCTGGGATTTGATGCGACCCTACCACGAAGCCGGCCTTCGCGGCGAAGAGGGCTACTACGAGGTCACGCTCCGGGGGCGGCTTTATTCCAATCACGTGGTTCCGGTCCGCGCCAACGCTGAGGTTCCGGAGCAGGCCATCGTGGTGGTCCAGGACATCACGGATCGACGGCGGGCCGAGGAAATGCTGCGGGAGCAGGAGCGCCGTTTCCGAAAATTTGTGGAAGAGTCCTCGGACATCATCGTCTTTATCGATGAAACCGGGTATCAACGCTACATCAGCCCGTCGGCCGAACGAATTACCGGGTTTACCATTGACGAGCTCCGGCTGCCCTTTGCCGAGGTCATCCACCCCGATGACGCGGCCCGGGTCATCGATGCGTTTCAATCCCTGTTCGGGAAGCCGGACGGCAAGGCCGTCGTCGAATACCGGCACATCCACAAAAATGGAGGATATTGCCATTTTCAGGCCATCGGCAGGAATTTCATGGACGACCCGCTGGTCGCGGGGGTTTTGGTCAATGTCCGGGACATCACCGACAGTGTCCGGATGCGCGAGGAAAAAGCGCGGCTGGAGGCCCGGTTTCAGCAGGCCCAGAAGCTCGAATCCGTCGGCCGGCTGGCCGGCGGCGTGGCCCATGACCTGAACAACCTCCTGACTCCGATCCTCGGGTACAGTGAGATGCTCTTAATGGAGCTCCACGATGAGGACCATCGAAAAGGGTCGGTCGGCGAGATCCTCAAGGCGGGGGAGCGGGCCCGGAGTCTGGTTCGCCAACTCTTGGCCTTCAGCCGAAAGCAGGTGCTGGCGGTGATCCCCCTGGACCTCAACGCGGTGCTGACTCAGTTCCGAAAGCTGCTCAGACGGACCATCCGGGAGGACGTGGAGATCCGGGTGACCCTGGCCCCGTCAATCCCGACCGTCCAGGGGGATGTGGGACAACTGGAGCAGGTCGTTATGAACCTGTCGGTCAATGCTCAGGACGCCATGCCCGACGGCGGGGTCTTGACCATCGAGACGGCCGAGACCGTCCTTGACGGGGATTACGCGGCCACTCACGAAGGGGCCAAGCCGGGACGCTATGTCATGATGGCCGTGAGCGACACCGGGATCGGCATGGATGAGCTGACCCGCGAGCACCTCTTCGAGCCCTTTTTCACCACCAAGCCGGCGGATAAGGGCACGGGGCTGGGTCTGGCCACCGTTTACGGCATTGTCAAGCAGCACGGCGGGAACATCTGGGTTTACAGCGAATCGGGCCGGGGCTCCACTTTCAAGGTCTATCTCCCGGTATCCGACCTGCCCGCTGTCACGCCAGAGTCCGACGCCCCCCAGCGCCCGGCCGAACGCGGCACCGAGACGGTTCTCCTGGTGGAGGACAACGAAGGGGTTCGGGGCATGACTGAAGCCATGCTTCGGCGGCAGGGCTTTAGCGTGCTGTCCGAAGGGTCGCCCTCGACGGCTTTGTCGCGCCTGGACCGTCACGACGGACCGGTGGACCTCCTCCTCACCGATGTGATCATGCCGGAGATCAACGGTAAACAGCTTTACGAAGCGGCTCGGGTCCGCCGCCCCGGCATTCGGGTCCTGTATATGTCCGGCTACACGGACGAGGTGATCGCCCATCAGGGGGTCATCGACCCGGATGTGAGCTTCATCCAGAAGCCCTTTTCCCACAAGGCCCTGGTGGCCAAAGTGAGGAATGTCCTGGATTCGGATTAGGAGCCGGGGGAGACTCGAAAAGCCCTCATGATCGGGGCGGGCCAGCGTGATGATCCCCGTGCATGAAAATGGATTTTCACAAAAAAAAGGATGATTCCCCGTGACGAGACGTTTTCGGCGATTACCAGAGGCACAAATAGGTTAGTTATGGCTGAAATCAAGGACATTCAAGATCATTCAGGCGTTGATAAGGGCCTGGTCGCCATGTTCATTAAGATGACACCAGAAGAAAGGCTTAAATCGAATGATAATGCGGTACGTACTATTTTGGAATTGAGAAATGCATACCAACAGCGGAAATCAAAGAATGACGGACTTAAGCGGAATAATTGAAGGCCTTGTAAGGGCGGATGTTGAATTTATTTTGGTCGGCGGTTTAGCAGCGGTTGCTCAGGGTGCGCCGGTAACAACGATGGATGTTGATATTGTGCATAAACGGTCTTCTGAAAATATTGCCAAGCTCTTTCAATATTTAAGATCTATTGATGTGATTTACCGTCGTCCTGATGATAAGATTATAGTGCCAAAAGAGGAAGACTTTTCAGGACATGCACTTTTTTCTACCCGTCTGGGACCACTTGATGTTTTAGCTTCCATTGAGGGAAATAAAGGCTATGAAGATCTTTTGGACTATACAGTTGAAATTGATTTCAGGGGTCATTGGATTCGTGTTCTTGATATCAGGACAATAATTGAGCTCAAAAAGAATTCCAAGGACCCTAAAGACAGACAACGACTCCCTGTTCTTGAAGAAACATTGCGCCAGTTGGATGAGCGTTCGGGCTTCGACAAAGAACAAAGACCATAATTTATCCGATGGGGATAGATAGTGTCCATCCAGAAACCGGAAAATTTGGTCGAGACCAAGGCGCGCGAAAAAT
>CAYNGG010000209.1:0-7206 GCA_964396575.1 uncultured Desulfobacteraceae bacterium
CCAGGACAGATCAAAAGCCCAGATCCGGGCTGAAGCGCCCCCCGCCCGGCGGAGATAGGGAATCAGGACGCCGGGTCCGGTGCCGACGTCCAGAATCCGGCTCCCCCGCTTGACGCCGAACAGGGGGACGAGGGCCTCGAGGCGCTTTCGGACGTCGGGCGGGTAGCAGGTCGCTTCCCAGTCCCGGGCCCGGCTGTCGAAAAAGTCCCGTTGGGATGTCATGATGGCCTCCGCGTTGGTGCCGCCGCGCAAAAAAGCCACGACGACCCGGTTGTGGTGTAAACGCCGCTGGGCCTTCATGGCTCCCTTTGAAGATGGTGTCCGCGATGCGTCTCCGCGGCTTCTGCCGCCGGATTGATGGAAAATGGGTAAAGGATACGGGGCTCGATGTCAAGTCAAATCCCCGTGGCGGGAGCGGGTGGGTGCTTGACTTTTGCCCCCTCCATGGGTAGGGATTGAGGAGCATGTGCGCCGCCGACGGCTTGGCGGCTTTCCGGGGCACGGAGGGGGAGCAATATGCCGAGAAAGCGGAAAAAGCCCATCAGTTTCGACGTGATGGTCAAATTCTTTTTGAAAACCTACGAAATCCCGACCAAGAAGGACATCGACAAGATCAGCAGCCGGATCGACCATCTGGAGCAGTTGATCTTGAAGACCGCCGGGGCGAGGCGCCGCCGGAGCCGGCCGTCGGATGCCGATGTGCCGGTGACCGCTTCGGATACGGTTCTGGAGGTCATCAAGGATTTCAAGGACGGCGTCCGCATTGACGAGATTCAGGCCCGGACCGGATATGAGAAGAAGAAGCTCCGGAACATCCTATATCGGCTTCACAAGGACGGTAAAATCCACCGGAAGGAACGGGGGGTTTATATCGCCTTGTAGGCTTTTCGAGCCGTTGGCGCCGGAACCCCATTTTACAGAAAGCGAGACGATTCCATGACGACCATAATTGACGACAACAATCCGGGACTCCGGGTCGGTGACCTGGTCGAGGATTTCCGCATCGACCGGGTCGCGGCCCTCGACGAGATCCACGCCGTTTACTACGAAATGACGCACATCCACACCGGAGCCCGGTACATTCACATCAGCACCGCGGACACGGAAAACACCTTCAGCGTGGCGTTGAAGACGGTCCCCACCGACTCCACGGGGGTGGCTCACATCCTGGAGCACACGGTTCTGAGCGGGTCGAAGCACTTTCCGGTCCGCGACCCCTTCTTTTCCATGCTCAAGCGGAGCCTGAGCACCTTCATGAACGCTCTGACCGCTTCCGACTGGACCATGTATCCGTTTTCCACCCAGAACCGGAGGGATTTCTACAATTTGATGGACGTCTATCTCGACGCCGTCTTTCTGCCCAACCTCCACCCGCTCTCTTTCAAGCAGGAAGGGCACCGCCTGGAGGCGGAGACCGAATCGGGGGATGATGTCCGGCTGGTTTATAAGGGGGTGGTTTACAACGAGATGAAAGGGGCCATGTCATCGCCGGACCAGGTGATGGGGCGGTACCTGATGAACGCCCTCTATCCGGACACCACTTACAGCCACAACTCCGGCGGTGACCCGGCGGTGATCCCGACCTTGACCCATGAGCAGCTTCTGGCCTTTCACCGGCATCATTATCACCCTTCCAACGCCTTTTTCTACTCTTACGGGAACCTGCCGGTGCGGGAGCATTTAGCCTTTATTCGGGAGAAGGTCCTGAAGGATTACGACCGGATCGACCCCGGCACCGAAGTCCCGCCACAGCCCCGGTGGGATGTTCCCAAAACCGTTACTTACCGGTATCCCATCGACGAGTCCGAGGATCCGGGCAAAAAGAGCCAGGTCTGCGTGGCCTGGCTCACCGCCGATATTCGGGACACTTTCGAGGTCCTGGTCCTCACGCTTTTAGAGGGCATTCTCCTGGGCAACGCCGCCTCGCCCCTCCGAAAAGCCCTGATCGATTCCGGCCTGGGGTCGTCGCTTTCCGACGGAACCGGATTTGTCCCCGATGTTCGGGACACCCTGTTCGCCTCCGGGCTCAAGGATGTCTCGGCCGATGACGCGGACCGGATCGAGGCCATTGTCTTCGAGACCCTCGAGGGGCTGGTCCGGGAGGGGATCGATCCCGGCCTGATCGAGTCGGCGATCCACCAGGTGGAGTTCCACCGCAAGGAGGTGACCAACAGCCCCTACCCGTATGGGATTAAGCTGTTGCTGTTTCTGGCGGGGAGCTGGTTCCATGGCGGGGACCCGCTCCGGAGTCTGACCCTCGAGTCGGACCTGGATGCCGTCCGTCGGTCGGTTGCCGAATCGGCCTTTTTCGAGGACCGGATTCGCCGATATTTCCTGGACAACCCCCATCGGGTCCGGTTTACCCTCGAGCCGGACCCGGCCATGGATGCCGAGGAGGGCCGGCGGGTGACCGAGGAGCTGGACCGAATCCGGGCCGGGATGGCGCCGTCGGAAATCGAGGGGCTCGACCGGGATGCCGAGGCGCTTCAGGCGCTCCAGGATGCGGAAGAGGACCTCTCCTGCCTGCCGACCCTGGCGCTGTCCGACATCCCGCCGGACGTTCCGACGGTTCCCGAGACCGATGTCGATCCGGCCACCCGGGCAACCCGGTATGATCAGCCCACCTCGGGGATCTTCTACGTGACCCTGGCGGCGGGGATCGGGAGGTTGCCCCCGGCCCTGCTGCCGCTGGTGCCCTTTTTCACCTACGCCTTTTCCAGGATCGGCACGGCCCGGCGGGATTATTCGGAGATGGCCCGGCGGATCGATACTTACACCGGCGGGCTGGCCGCCACGCCCCACGCCCGGACCGACCACGGCACCGACGGCGGTTGTCTGCCGTTTCTCACCCTGAATGCCAAGTGCCTGGTCCGGAATGAAAACCGGATGTTCGACATCCTTTCCGAGCTGATCACCGAGCATGACCTGTCCGACTTGAAGCGGCTGAAAAGCCTGTTGCTGGAATTCCGCGCCGGGCTGGAGTCGAGCGTGGTCCACAACGGTCACCGGCTGGCCCTGTCCCTGGCCTGCCGGCACTATGCTCCGGCGGAGGCCCTGTCCGAAATGTGGAACGGGGTCCATCAGCTCCTGACCATTAAAACGCTCACCGAGGACTTGAGCGAAACGCCGCTCCGCCGGATCTCAGAGGATTTGAAGGCGGTGGGCCGGCACCTGTTTTCCCGGAACAACCTCCGGATCGCCCTGGTGGGTGAGGCCGACGCCCTGGCCGGTCCCGCCATGGCGGGACTGACCGGGATTCTCGAATCGTTGCCCCCGGGGGAGGGCCACGGGTTTGTCCCGCCGGATCTGGCGGCGGACCGAAATCCGCTCCGGGAAGGGTGGTCCACCTATTCAGCGGTCTCCTTTGTGGCCGAGACCTTTGAGACGGTCCGGCTGGCTCACGAAGACGCCCCGGCCCTGGCGGTCATCTCCCGGATGCTCCGGGCCAATTACCTTCACCGGGAGATCCGGGAGAAGGGCGGGGCCTACGGCGGGTTTGCGACCTACAATCCGGAAAACGGCCTCTTTGGTTATGCCTCCTATCGGGACCCCCACATCGTCGAGACCCTGGCGGCCTTTGACGGGGTTAAGGATTTCCTCCGGTCAGGCCGGTTCGACGAGTCGGACATCCACGAGGGGGTGCTCCAGGTCTGCTCCGACATCGACCGGCCCGACCCGCCGGGCCCGGCGGCCCGTAAAGCCTTTTACCGGAAGCTTATCGGGCTGACCGACGAGGCAAGACGCCGGTACAAGACCCGCCTGCTGGCTCTGGACCGGGATCGGGTGTTAGCGGCGGCGGACCGCTATTTCCAGGAAGGGCGGCCCGCCGCCGTGGCCGTGATTTCCGCGTCGGAGGCCCTCCAGGCGGCCAACCGGAAGCTCGGCGATCAGCCCCTGGTCTTGAACCGGATTTAGCGCCATGAACGGCAACCCCTTACGAATCGCGATCATCGGCGCCGGTGCCATGGGATCGCTCTTCGGGGCCTTCCTGGCCCAGGCCGCCGATGTGGTCCTGATCGATCCCTGGACTGAACACATCCGGGCGGTGGCTGAAAACGGGCTGACCCTCGAACGGGTGGACGGGAAAACCGAGACGGTCCGGCTGACCGCCGTCTCGGACCCCGGCCGGGTGGATGGGCCCGTCGATCTGGCCGTGATCTTCACCAAATCCCATGCCACGGCCCGGGCCGCCGGGACCGCCAGGACTCTGCTCAAACCCGACGGCCTGGCCCTGACTCTTCAAAACGGACTCGGAAACCTCCCCTTCATTGCCGATGTCGTGGGGGCCGACCGGGCCGTGGCCGGGGTGACGGCCCACGGGGCCACCGTTATCGGCCCGGGACATATTCGACACGCCGGGTCGGGTAAGACGGCGGTGGGCCGGCCCCCGACCCGGGCTGAACGGATAGATCGGATGACCGAGACCTTCCGGGCCGCCGGGATCGAGACCGAGGTAAGCGACGACGTGGACGGGCTCATCTGGGGAAAGCTGATCGTCAACGTCGGGATCAACGCTCTGGCCGCGATTCTCCGGGTGGAAAACGGGGTCCTGGGGACCACGCCTGAATGCGAAGCCCTGATGGATGAGGCGGTGGACGAAGCCGTGTCCGTGGCCCGAGCCCTCGGAATCCGGCTCCCCGATGGGGACCCCCGGGAGCGGGTCCGGGCGGTCTGCCAGGCGACGGCGGGCAACCGGGCAAGCATGCTCCAGGACATCCTCCGGGGCCGTCCCACCGAGGTGGCGGTGATCAACGGGGCCATCGTCGAAGAAGCGAGAGCGCTCGGCATCGAGGTCCCGGTCAACCGGGTATTGACCCGGATGGTCCAGGCCCTCGATGCCACGGCCGACCGGCGGATTCTCCCGTGACCGGGGCGCTGAAGCCGGAAAACCCTTTGACGGGGGGGCGGTCCCTGGGATAAGCTTTGTTGCATGGAAGCGCATCACCCGACCCAATCATCCAGGAAAGAGGAGGACTCAGATGGACAGACAGGACGTGATCAACATCGCCGAAGGCTTGCGGCTCATCGAAGAAGGAGTGGAGAAGATCCAGCACGTCATGCGGGAGAAGAAGATCAAGTCGCTCCAAGATGTGGCGGCCGAGCTGATCCCGATTTTCAAGTCCGATGACGACGACCTGAGCGAGGCCGTGATCAAGCATCTGGAATAGCCTGCCGGGCGGCACCGGGGAAGCGAAGACCTGCCGGCTCTCCGGTTTTCCGGTGCCGCCGACCCGCCGCCCTCAGCATTATCCCCGGATGCGGCCCGTCTTCCGGCTTGTCCCGATCACCCAGCTTTGATGTCCTGGAAGTCCCGGACCTCGACGCGGCCCGGAAGGCCCTGTCCAAGCTTTAAGCTTCCGGCAATTCACGTCGGACCCATCGCCGCATCACCCACGTTTGAATCCCCGACAGCAGGATAAAATACCCCATCCAGAGAGGAAACCCGGAAATGGTGGGTTCGGTCGATCCCCACGCCCAGAAATCCATGGCCATGAGAAAAATGGCCGACAGGAGATAGAAATAGGGATCGAACAAGACCCTCGGCGGGGCCGGCGATATCCGCCGCTCCCGGCTTATCAGAACGTAGTGGACCGCCAGATAAACCCCGAAGGTCGCCAGCATGACCCAGATCACCGGCAAAAATGGCCCGGCGGGGAGCCACTTGAGGTAAAACAAGACCACCAGGACCTCCCCGACAAGGATCGACGAGATCGCCGCCGAGGCCAATCTCCGGCGGAAGTAAAGACCGAAAAGCACCGTCGGGAAGAGGACCGCCAGGCCGGTGAAGGTCTGAGTGGCGATCTGGAGGATGGTATCCGGCGGCCGAAAGGCCAGGGCCAGGCCGGCCAGGCTCAAAAAAACCACGAAAATCCGCCCGCCGGCGCTGCTTTTGGCCTGTTTCCCCCGCAACGGGGCGGCGATGTCCCGGCTGAAAATGGAGCTCAGGGTCAGAAGCTGGGAGTCCATGGTTGACATGAGCGCCGCCAGGCCGGCGGCCATCACCAGAGCGGCCATGGCGTCACCCGAGATCTGAGTCAAAACCATGGGGAGAATCCGGTCGGCGGCCTTCCCGGCCAGGTCCGGAAAGGACAGCCGCCCCAGGACCCCGACGCAGATCGGCATGAAAAAGACCACGGTGCAGACCAGCGGATAGAGGATCATGATCCGGGAAAGGTTCCGCTCCCCCCTGGCCGTGAAGAACCTCTGGAAAAGCTGAGGGAACATGGGGTCGCAGAAAAACCAGAGCGCCATGTAGCTGAACCAGATCCCGAAGGTGTACTTCCCCGCGCCGCCCGGTCGCGAAAAAAGCTCCGGCCATTCGGCCAGGGCCTTGCCGTTGGCGGCGATGAGCCCGCCGTTGTGGTTGGCCACTAAAATCAGGGAGATGAACAGCAGGACGAACATCACCGTCCCCTGGAACAAATCGGTCCAGGCCACGGCCCGCATCCCGCCCCGGAGAGTGTAGAGGCAGATGATGGCGGTGACCAGGACGCATCCGTAAATGTAGGGCAGCCCCACCAGCTCCTCGAGGACGTATCCGGCGGCCATGGGCTGGAGCGCCAGGTAGGGAATGGTGAACACGATCATCACCAGGGCAAAGAGGGCCGACAGGCCCCGGCTGCCGTATTGCGCCCCCACCAGCTCGGGCGGAGTCAGGACCCCCTTGTCCCGGCCCACCCGCCAGATCCGACGCCCGAGAAACCAGAAGGTCAGCGCCATGAATCCGGTGCCGAATCCCATGATGGGAAAAAACGCATAGCCGTCCCGGTATCCGGCGCCGGAGGTCCCGAAGACCGTGAAGGCGGAGAAATTGGTGGAGACCATCGTCCCCAGCAACACCAGGGTGCCGAGCTTCCGGTCGGCCAGAAAATAGGTCTCCGGGGTGGAATGCCATCGGGCCCGGGCAATGAGTCCGATAATCAGCACGGTGACGAAGTAGAGTGCCAGCACCATTATCTTGACCGCCATGGTCGTCTCCTTTCGATGATCCGCCCCCGGAGGGGCGTCGGCATCCCGAACCGGCCGGCGGAAACGGCCCAATAAAAAAAGGCCATCCCCCAGGTCGGGATGGCCTTTTTGCCTGACATAACCTGAATCCGCGGCGGGGAACATCGCCCCGCCGAATCACATTGTCGCGCTCTATTTATCCGGACGGGGCGCCCCTGTCAAGCCCTCAGTCCTCAGTCCTCAGTCCTCAGTCCTCAG
>CAYNGG010000210.1:0-7143 GCA_964396575.1 uncultured Desulfobacteraceae bacterium
TTTCCGGCGATCAAGGCTTGTTTTCGAGCCTTGACAACCGTCGCCGGCTGGGGTAAATCCGGGTCTTATGAAAACGGTAACAATTTCGAATATCACCGTCGGCCCCGGTACTCCGCTCCTTCTCATTGCCGGGCCTTGCGTTATCGAAGAGGAAGGTCTGACCCTGGAGATCGCCGCCCGGCTGCGGGATCTGACCCGGCGGCTGTCGGTCCCGTTTATATTCAAGGCATCCTATGACAAGGCCAACCGGACCGCCATCGATTCGTTCCGGGGTCCGGGACTCGCCGGGGGCCTGGCGATCCTCGAGAAGGTCCGGTCAACCGTCGGCGTGCCGGTGATTTCAGACGTCCACCGGGTGGCGGAGGTGGCTTCGGCGGCATCCGTCCTGGACATCCTTCAGGTCCCGGCCTTTCTCTGCCGGCAGACGGATTTTCTTCTGGCCGTCGCCGGAGCCGGCCGGCCGGTCAACATTAAAAAGGGTCAGTTTCTGGCCCCCTGGGATATGGCTCAGGTAGCCCGGAAGCTCACTTCGGCCGGAAACCGGGAGATCCTGTTCACCGAACGGGGGGCGGCCTTTGGATACAACAACCTGGTGGCTGATATGCGAAGCATCCCGATCATGCGGGAGATCGGATGGCCGGTGATCTTCGACGCCACCCACAGTGTCCAACTGCCCGGCGGAGCCGGAACCGCGTCGGGGGGTCAGCGGCAGTTCGCTCCGGTCCTGGCCCGGGCCGCCGTGGCCGCCGGGGCTGACGGGGTTTTTCTGGAGGTCCACCCGGACCCTGACCAGGCCCGATGCGACGGTCCCAACACCATCCGGCTCGACGACCTCGAGGACCTCCTGCCCCGGCTCCTGGCCATCCGCCGGGCCATTTCCTGATTGATTTGATTTTGGATTTTAGATTTTGGATTTTAGATTAAAGGATGGATACGATGGATGCGGAGCTGGCTGACAAGCTCCGGGGCCTCAAGCTCCTGCTTTTAGACGTTGACGGGGTGCTCACCGACGGCCGGCTGATCTACACTGACGGCGGGGCTGAGACCAAGGCATTCCACGCCCGGGACGGTTACGGGCTGAAGCTCCTGATGAGCGCCGGGGTCCGGGTGGGGATTGTCACCGGCCGTTCATCGGACCTGCTCTTCCATCGGTGCCGGAACCTGGGCATCGACCTGATTTACGACGGAGTGGCGGACAAGGCCGCTCCCCTGGCCGAAATCCAGGAGAAGACCGGGCTGTCGGCGGCGGAGATCGCCTTTATGGGCGACGACCTGCCCGACCTGCCCCTGCTGCGCCGGGTGGGATGCGCCATCACGGTGGCGGATGCCCCGCCCCCGATCCCGGACCACGTGGATCTCGTCACCCGTCGAAAGGGGGGTGACTGTGCCGTCCGTGAGGTCTGCGAGGCGATTCTCCGGGCGAAGGGGGTCTGGGCGACGATCATCGAGCGGCTCTGCCAATGAGACGACGGCGGGCTTTGCAACGGTTTTTTGCTCTTTTGGCCGGGGCTGCTCTTTTGGGGGTGATCGCGGCCTTTGGGCTTTATCAGGGGATCGCCGAGCAGCCCGATGCGCCGGTGGTTCCGATGCCGGACAAGGCCACGGTGGCCATGGAGTCGATACATCATCAGGCCAGCCGGGGGGGGCGCACCGAATGGCGCCTGGATGCTGATTCCGCCCGATACGGCAGCTCGGGCGGGCAGGCGGTCTTTGACGGGGTTCGGGTTACGTTTTACCCGGAAAACCGGGATGCCGTCACCGTCCGGGCCCGCCAGGGCACTCTTCAGCCCGAGTCCCAAGACCTCCGGATGACCGGAGATGTGGTGGTCCGGACCGGCGATCTCGAGCTGATCACTGAATCCATCCACTACCATCACGGCCGGCGGGAGATTTCGAGCGACACGCCGGTCCGCGTCCGGGGCACCGGCGTCCAACTGGACGGCGACGCTCTCCGGATAGACCTCAACACCGATACGGCCCGGCTGACGGGCCACGTCAAGGGAATTTTTCATGCGGACATTTCGCTTTAGCGCCGCCGTTCTGGCGGCCTTCGCCATTGCGTTTATCGCCCCGGCCCTGGCTCAGACCCCGGCCGACGAGCCGGGAGACCCGTCGGCCATCGAGATCCAGGCTGAGGCTCTGGAGGTGGATAACGCCGCCCGGGTCGCCGAGTTCATCGGATCGGTGACGGCCACCCAGGGGGAGACGGTGATCACCGCGGACCGGCTCCGGATTCATTACCAGGAGGGCGGGACGCCGGCCGGAACGGACGGGGCCGAGGGGAATATCGACCGGGTCACGGCCGAGGGGTCGGTGACCATCCGGTTCGATGACAAGGTGGCGGAAAGCAACACAGCCACTTACAAGATGGCTGAACGGGTCCTGACGCTCACCGGTACACCGGCCCGGGTCACCAGCGGGCGGGACGCCATCACCGGGTCCCGGATCATTGTTGAGCGGGAGACGGGTCGGATTCGGGTGGAAAGCCAGGGCGAAGGGCCTGTCAAAGCGGTGGTCTATCCGGGCCAGACCGGGCTTCAATAGATGCCCCGGCTTTCCGTTCTCGAGCTGGTGAAGGTTTACCACGGCCGGCGGGTGGTGGACCGGGTAAGCCTGGCCGTGGATAGCGGTCTGGTGGTGGGTCTGCTCGGTCCCAACGGGGCGGGCAAGACCACCACTTTCTACATGACCATAGGACTGGTGCGCCCCGACGGCGGGCAGGTTTTCCTTGACGATGAGCCGATTACCGACTACCCTATGTATCTGAGAGCAAGGCGGGGCGTGGGGTATCTGCCCCAGGAGACCTCGGTGTTCCGGAAGCTCACGGTCAAGCAGAACATCCAGGCGGTCCTGGAGATCTTCCCCATGTCGGCGGCCGAGCGTGATGTTCGGGCCGATGCGGTGCTCGATGAGCTGGGAATCCGCCGGCTGGCCGACCAGAAGGCCGGCGTGCTGTCCGGAGGGGAGCGCCGCCGCCTGGAAATCAGTCGTGCGCTGGCAACCAACCCGTCTTTCATCCTGCTGGATGAGCCTTTTGCCGGGGTGGATCCGCTGGCCGTGATCGATATCAAAGCCATCATCGGTCACCTGAAGCGCCGGGGCATCGGGGTGCTCATCTCGGACCACAACGTCCGGGAAACCCTCGGTGTTTGCGATGAGGCTTACATCTTAAACGACGGACGGGTCATTGAATCCGGGCCGCCGGCGGCGATTGCCGACAGCGAAATCGCCCGACGAATTTATCTGGGAGACGAATTCAAACTCTGACATGGCTATCGAGCTAAGACAACAACTTAAGCTGAGCCAGCAACTGGTGATGACCCCTCAGCTCCAGCAGGCCATCCGCCTGCTCCAGCTCTCCCGGCTGGAGCTGGTGGATACCATCCGCCAGGAGCTGGAGGAGAACCCGGCGCTTGAGGAGGTTCAGGAATCGACCCTTGAGGAGAGGTCGCCGGATGAGCCGGAGAAGTCCGCGCCCGAGGGCGAAGGTGAAAAGGAAGTGACCATCGAGGAGACCCTCGAGGGCGCTCAGGAGGCCATCGACTGGAGCAACTACCTTGACGAGTACAACACGCCGGGGAAGGTCCACTATGAAGGTGAGGAGCGGGAGGCCCCGCAATACGAAGCCTTTGTGGCTCAACGGGAGTCCTTGAGCGACCACATCTTCTGGCAGCTCCTGATGACCGGTCCCGACGACACCGACCAGCGGATCGCATCCGTGATTATCGGCAACCTCAATGCCAACGGGTATCTCGAGGTCCCGGCCGACGACGTGGCCGCCATGAGCGGGGCATCCGATGAAGCAGTCGAGCGGGTCCTGGCCCTGATCCAGACCTTCGACCCGATGGGGATAGCGGCTCGGGACCTGAGCGAATGCCTGCTCATCCAGGCCAGGCAGCTAGGGTCTGACACCCCGGTTGTCCGGAAGATCATTACCAGCCACCTCGGCCATCTGGAGAACCGGAACTATAAGGCTATTGCCCGGGCCCTCAAGGTCAATGTGAACGAAGTGATTGCCGCGCTGGAGGTTATCCGGAGCCTCGACCCCCGGCCCGGCCGGCAGTTCACTGAAGAGCCCCCCCAGTACATCACTCCGGACATCTATGTCTATAAGCTCGAAGACGACTTCGCCATCGTGTTAAACGATGACGGCATGCCCCGGCTCCGGGTCAACGCCTTTTACCAGAGCGCGGTGGGCCGCAACGGGACCTTTACGAAGAACGCCCGGGAGTACATGCAGGAAAAGCTCCGGTCGGCATCCTGGCTGATCAAGAGTATCCAGCAGCGTCAGAAGACCATCTATCGGGTGATGGAAAGCATCCTCAACTATCAGCGGGAGTTTTTCGAAAGGGGCATCGAGCACCTCCGGCCGATGGTGCTCCGGGACGTCGCCGACGACATCGAGATGCACGAATCCACCATCAGCCGGGTCACCACCAATAAATATGCCTATACCCCTCAGGGGATTTTCGAGCTGAAATACTTTTTCAACAGCTCGATCCAGCGGACGAACGGAGAGGCCGTGGCCTCAACCAGTGTCCAACAGCGAATCCGCCGGCTCATTGACACCGAGGATCCCAAGGCACCCTACAGCGACGACAAGATTGCCGAGCTGCTCAAAACCGCCAACATCCAGATCGCCCGGCGAACCGTTGCCAAGTATCGGGAGATGATGAAGATCCTGCCGTCTCACAAACGTCGGCATTACTAGTACCAGCAGAGGAGTAAAGCGATGCAGACATCCGTGACCTTCAAAAACATCGACCCCTCGGACAACCTGAAGGCATACGTCAGCGAGAAGCTCGATCGCTTCGACAAGTATCTCGACAATCCGGCTGAGGCCAGTGTGGTCCTGTCCGTGGAGAAGTTCCGTCACATAGCGGAGATCAACATCATCGGCGACCGGCTGAAGATTAAAGGAAAAGAAGAAACCAGCGACATGTATGCGGCCATCGACATGGTCCTCGATAAAATCGAGATCCAGATCAAGAAAAACAAGGAGAAGATCCGGGACCGCCGGGGGGGCGGGGCCAAGGAGCGGGCCCTTGATGCCATCGACACGTTGCCGGCCGATGATGAGGCTCCCCGCCGGGTCATTGAAAAGAGCATCGAATACAAGCCCATGGACGTGGAAGAGGCGGTCATGCAGATGGACTTGAGCGAGGAGAGCTTCCTGGTCTTCACCAACGCCAAAACCGACCGGATCAACGTCCTGTATCACCGAAAGGACGGCCATTACGGGCTGATCCAGCCCAGCCCATAGAGCGACGAGCATGAAAATTCTCGATGTCCTCCAAGCAGACGCCGTGCTCGTCGATCTCCAGTCCAGGGACAAAAAGGGGGTCATCGAGGAGCTGGCCCGGCCCGTGGCCGAGATTGCCGATGTCGGTCACGAGGCCCTGGTCCGGGTCCTCATGGAGCGGGAGCGCCTGGGGAGCACCGGAATCGGCGGCGGGATCGGCATCCCCCACGGCAAGCTCAAGGACCTCCAGGAGCTTATCCTCGGCTTCGGGTTGAGCCGGAAGGGGGTGACTTTCGATTCAATGGACGGGCGGCCGACCTATATCTTCTTTCTTCTGGTCACCCCGGAAAGCTCTACGGGAGACCATTTGAAGCTGCTGGCGCGGATTTCCCGGATACTGAAAGACGAGCCCTTCAAGGAGCGGCTCATGGCAGCCCGGACCGCCGATGAGGTCATCGATGCCATCCGCGTTCAAGATGACTCGTTTTAGGCCATTCCGATCCCATCATGCAACGGCATAAGATAATCATTATCACCGGTTTATCCGGGTCAGGCAAGAGCACCGCCATCGCCGCGTTTGAAGACGCGGGTTTCTATTGCGTCGATAATATGCCGGTGGCCCTTTTGCCCAAGTTTCTCGAGCTGCCCGTTCATGACGACGCGGACATCACCGGGTTCGCCTTTGTGATGGACCTTCGGGAACGCGGCTTTATCGAACGGTACCCGAGGGTCTTCGACACCCTGCGGCAGCGGGGATGTGATTTCTCGATCCTCTTTCTGGAGGCCGAGGAAAATGTCCTGCTGAAGCGTTTCAGCCAGACCCGGCGCCATCACCCGCTGTCCCAGGACAAGGGGTTGCTGGAGGGTATCCGGGCTGAGAAGGTCCAGCTCGATGCCCTCAAAAGAGTCGCCAACCATGTGATCGACACATCACACTACAACGTCCACGAGCTCAAGTCGATCATCTTCGACATCCTGGGAGAGACGCAAAAGATCCCGGTGATGAAGATCCATGTCCAGTCTTTCGGGTTTAAATACGGGCTCCCGGCCGAGGCCGATATCGTCATTGACGTCCGGTTCCTGGCCAATCCCTATTTCGTGCCCCATCTAAAGGCCCTGACCGGATTAAGCGACGAGATCACGGCGTATATCATGGATCAGCGGGAATCACGGATCTTTCTGGAAAAATATCTGGATATTCTTGACTTTTTAATACCCCTATACGAAACGGAGGGCAAGGCTTATCTGACCATTGCCGTCGGCTGCACCGGTGGTCGCCACCGGTCGGTGGTCATTGCGCGTCGGATTTTCGACCACATCAAGACCCCGGACCGGCGGGTCGAAATCACTCACCGGGACATCGAGCAAAACGGGGTGTAGGGGCGACCGGAGGGTCGTCCTAGGGCAACGGTCTGGTATCATAGCATTATGATTGGAATTGTAATTGTCACCCACAGCAGACTTGGAGAGGCGCTGGTCGAGGCGGCCACTTTTATTCTGGGGGCCGAGCCCGAAGCCACCGTCTCCGTTTCCATCAACATCACCGAGCCGGCGGACACGCTCCGGGAGCGGATCGCGGAGGGGATCAAAGCCGTCCGCCGCCCCAGTGGCGTGTTGATCCTCACCGACATGTTCGGAGGGACCCCGTCGAACCTCAGTTATTCCTTTCTAGAGGAGGGCCGGGTGGAGGTCATCTCAGGCGTGAACCTCCCCGTCCTCATCAAGGCGGTAAACTCCCGCGACGGAATGGGGCTGGCTGAGCTGGGAGAGTGCCTGGAGACTTACGGAAAGAAGAGCATCAGCCTGGCCAGCGGCATCCTCAAGGGCAATAAACGGGGATAGGGACTCCCCGCCCGGCTGGCGCGTGGATTCGCTTGGGCCGGAGGACCTCGAGGCGGTGG
>CAYNGG010000211.1:0-7132 GCA_964396575.1 uncultured Desulfobacteraceae bacterium
GGGGTTAAAAGGTAAAGAGCTTGATGCCGGGCTCGATCAGCCCGTCGGCCACTTCCGCCGGGGCGGCCTGGGTGACTCCGGCGATGAGATCCGCCGGGGATCCGCCCCGGTTGGCCAGATAGAACGGACAGACCTCCGCCCGGACCCCGCCGTCGATCAATGCCTTTAAAAGCATCTGAGGGGATTTGTCCAGGGGCTTGAGGATCACCTCCTTGCTCCCGATGAGGGCGAGATCGCCAGCAGGGCCGCAGAGGAGTATCCGGATGGTCTTGCCCTTGAGCTTCGCCTGGGTCGATAGGGACATGGCCATGAGCTGGGTCTGAGGGTCGGGCGTGGTGACCACCACGAACAGACCGGTCACCGGCTCGCCGGCCCGGACCCCGAGCGGGGCCTCAACCGGCTGGGGAGCCGGGGGCGCCTCTCGACCGGGATCAACCGAAGCCGGAGGCGACGGCTCGGCCGGAGTCCCGCCTTCGGGACCGGCGTCCCGGGTTCCGTTAAGGGACGATCCATTCCGCCGATAGAGCCAGATGAGGAGCACGGCAAAGAGAATGCCGTAGAAGATCAAGACGTCGGAAACTTCGTAGCCCATGGGGATGTCTTTGTCCTGCCGAGTGGAAGTTGGCTGTTCGGCCGGATCCTTATGTGCGCGGAGGTCCAGCCGAGCGACTCAGAAGCCGCCCGCCGGGCGGGAAGCAGCCTCCCTCCCGTAATTCAAGGCCGTGGGTTTGTCAAGGGATATGCCGCCGGATGAACCCGCCTCCAAGCGACGGGGGACGGGATGAAATCGATTGAATTCCGAAGCGGTTCGGCGTATAGCCCATGCGGTTGCACTGAACGGAGATGGAAACCATGATCGATTTCGAGCTGACCATCGGGCTGATGGGACTGCTGTTTGCCACCGGCTTGTCCGCCGGATTCGTGGATGCCATTGCCGGCGGGGGCGGGCTCATTGCCCTGCCCGCCCTTCTGGCCGTGGGCCTGCCCCCGGCCGTGGCCCTGGGCACCAATAAGTTCCAGGGGTCCTTCGGGACCCTGTCGGCGTCTTTCAATTTCGTCCAAAAGGGGCAGGTGAAACTCCGGGAATGCGGCTTCGGCATCTTCATGACCCTTATGGGAGCGGCGGCCGGGACGTGGACGGTCCAGCGTCTCGACCCCGCGTTTTTAACCTACCTGGTCCCGGTGCTTTTGCTGCTGGTTCTGATCTACACGGTCTTTTCCAGGTCGGTGGGCGACGAGACCCGGCCCCCGCGGATGAGCCGCCGTAACTTTTTCACGCTCTTCGGCCTGACCCTGGGGTTTTACGACGGCTTTTTCGGCCCGGGCACGGGCTCGTTCTGGACCGCCGGATGCTGCCTCTTCATCGGCTGCTCCCTCACCCGGGCCGCGGGCATCACCCGGGTGATGAACTTCACCAGCAACATCGTCTCCCTGACCCTTTTTATCATCGGCGGCCATGTTCTATTCGGTGTCGGCCTCTGCATGGCAATCGGCCAGGTCATCGGGGCCCGGATCGGATCGGGGCTGGCCATCAAAAACGGCGCCCGGTTCATCCGCCCCATCTTTACCACCGTGGTGGCCGTAACCATCGCCCGGCTGGTCTATGCGGCCTATGGGCCGTAGCGCTGAATTTCCGGGCCGGCAACATCCTCAGCTCAGGCTCCCCGCCGCCGTCAACCGATCCAGAGCCGCCTGATACCCCCAGGGCCAGTCGGTCCAGACCCCTTTCTGCTCCATGAAAAACCGCTGCCAGGGAAAGGTGGAAGCGGCGTCCCGCCACTCGTTATGCCGGGAAAGGACATCCATGCTGAACAGGGCCTGCCAGTCCAGAAAAGGCGCGGTTTTCGGGTCCAGAATGTCCGTCGGCCAGGGAAATTTCAAGCCGCCGGCCGAAAGGGTCTCCGGAATCCAGCTCCGCCACGGGCGCTCCGCCTGAACGAAGGATTTAGCCAAGGTCTCCGCCGGATAGCTGGCGATCTCCTGGAACACCGAGACCGGCTCGCGGTCCATGAGGCCGCTCATCTCACGGTAAAGAGCCGGAAACCGCCGGCGGGCCACTTCGGCCGGGTCAACCCCGTCGTCTTCAAAGAGCCGTCGGGGCAGAAACACCCGCATGACCGGGTTGGCATCGCTGTAAAGCGTGTTAAACGCCCATTCATACGAGCTGTCCCGGACTGCCCGGAAGAGATTGAGGCCCACGGCCAGAAGCTCCCGGAAGGCCCGCTCGGTCCGGAAGCCGATGTTGTCCGCCGGGACCGGTTGCCGGTTATCCCGGATTATCGCCGCGGCCGTCTCGATGACCGACGCCAGTGGATGACTCTGGTCCGCCCAGAAGGAGGCCCGAAACCGCATGGGATGAAGCAGCCGGAAAAGCTCGGCGGACACCGGAGTAGAAATCAGCCGGACCCAGGGTCGGGCCGTTTTCCGGTAGAGCTGTTCCACCGCCTCGGAGACGGCCGCCGCCCGGTGAAACAGGGGCCGGTCGGTGTCGTCGAGCATTTCCCGGATCTCATCCAGGTCCATCTCCCGAAACGAGGAAGTGTAGGCCGTCGGATGGTCCCCCGCCTCGGTGATCTCCATCTTGTACAGACCCGGGGGCAGGGAGTCGAAATCGTCGCCAAGAACGCTGATGATCCCCCGGTGCTCCCGGTCCGCCACCTTGGCTGATACAAAGATCGCCAGATGTCCCGCCTGATCATGGTGAATGAGCGCCAGCTTGACGCCGGCCGCCTTCATCTCCTCCACCGATGACCAGACCCGCGGAATCCATCCGATCCCCTGGGACACCGGGGTGATGGTGTCGCCGAACGAGGTGAAGACGATGGCGCTCCTTATCCGTTTCATGTCCACCGGCCGGCCGTCAAGCGTCACCAGGCCCCGCTCCAGCTTGTTGCCGACAAACAGCTCCCGGATGATCCAGTGGAACTGCTCGGCCCCGATCTCGTGAAACCCGTAGATCCACTTCTGCTGGTTGAGAAAGACCCCGATCTTCCGCTCGTTGTCCACCTCCTGGAGCCACTTGAGGCTGTCGAGGATCGGGTGTCGATCGATGTCGAAGACCTCGAAGGTCAGCGGCGACAGCGCGTCGATAACGCCATCCCCGATGTCCCCCAAGAAGAGCGCGGCCCAGGTCCCGAGGCCAAGGCCGCCCGAAAACCGCAGGCTGTGGTTCTCCGGCCCCCGGGACCAGTAGGACAGGGGCGCGCCCACCGGGACCACCGGCCCATCTATGCCCGGCGACTGGGCAGCCGACAGCGCCATCTGCCAGCCGGCCTGACAATTGCCCACATAGGCCGGGGGCTTTTCATGGGGGCAGATCTCCCGGACCTTCTCGGTGAAGATCCGGGTAGCGGCGGTCAGGTCATCCATTGTCTGGCCGGGGACCGTTTCCGGCTGGACCAGGATCAAAAAAGACGGGTGCCCCGTGTCAATGGCCAGCCCGATCTCGGAGGTGTTCCGGGATGCGCTGATAAGCCCCCGCCCGGCGTCCGGGTCCTGGAAGATGATCGGCCGCTTCTCCTGCTCGGAAAAGGGTTTATTCCGGCCGTCATCCGCCGTCCGTCGATCCTTGATCCGCACCAGGGTCCGGTTCACCGGCCGGTCCAGGCTCCGGCCGTCCAGAATCACCTCCAGGGGAAAGGGGGTGATGGGCGGCAGCCCGGCTTCGTTGTACTCGAAATACTGATTGCCCCGCCGGCGGAGCACATCGGCCATCAACACTGCTCGCTGGGAGAAATCAACGCCATACCGCCAAAATTCCAGGCCCGCATCTCCAAGGGCCAGACTCTGGCGAATCGCGGAATAAGTAAGGTGAAACGCGGCTTTCATCGGGGTCATGAAAATGGGGGTCATGCTAGCCTTTCGGTTTCGGATTATCGGGTTCAACTTCAGTTTCAGCGCCGGCTCAGTCATTGACACCCAGAGGAGCCAATCGGACCGCAAGCTATTTTGCGGGTAAGCACACGGAAAAACAATTTCCTGCCAAAGCTAACCACTGTAGGTGAAGTGGCGGCAAAAGGCAAGGAAGATTGCGATAAAATGGAATTTGCTGATCGTTTTGAGCCTCCGGCATTCGGATCGCCTTGACGACACAACGGGTTTCTGAAACAATCCGGACCTCGTGGTGATGCCGGAAACCATCTGAAAGATAATCGACCGATGCCCCCGACCGACAACCATCAACATCTGATCACACTGGATGCGGTGACCCTCCGCGTAAGGGACCGGCTCCTCTTGCCCCGGACCTCCTGGGAGATCCGGACGGGGGAGCACTGGGCGGTGATCGGGCCCAACGGGTCCGGGAAATCGACCCTGGTCCGGGCGTTGACCGGCGAGGTCCCGGCCGTCCGGGGGCGGGTCAGAAGACACGGCCCCCACAGCCGGGCGGGAGCCGTCGGCCTCGTCTCATTCGAGCTCGGCCGCCGGCTCATGGACCGGGAGCGGCGGCGGGACGCGGCCCGAGATTTCAGCGGAGATCTCGACGCGGTCACCCCCGCCCGGTCGGTGATCTTTCCCGAAGGCGCTCGCCCACCAAAGTCCGAGACGGCGATCCTCTCCCGCCTGGGCATTGACGGCATCCTGGACCGGGGCATCGGATGTCTCTCCACCGGGGAATTCCGGAAGGTCCTGATCGCCCGGACCCTCATCCGGACCGCCGGCCCGCTCATCCTGGACGAGCCCTTCGAAGGGCTTGACGCCGATTCCCGACGGTCCCTGGCCGACGCGGTGGCCGAGCTGACCCGACGGCCCATGCCGCTGATCCTGGTCACCCACCGGGCCTCTGAGATCCCCGACGGGATCACCCACATCCTCGAGCTGGCCGATTGCCGGGTGGTGTCCCGAACCCGGCGGGCGGACGCGGACCTTTCCCGTCTCCGTCCCCCCAAACCGGCCCGACCGGCCCCGATCCCCGCCATCGGGCCGCCGGACCGGCCCCTTAACGGGACGCCCCTCGTGGAAATCCGCAACGGCTCCGTCTCCGCCGGCGGGAGACCGATCTTTTCCGGGCTCAACTGGCGGGTGCGGCCGGGGGAGCGCTGGCTCGTGGTCGGCCCCAACGGCGCCGGGAAGTCCACCCTCCTCCGTCTGATCGCCGGGGATCATCCCCAGGCATACTCCAACGAGATCCATCTCTTCGGCCGGCGCCGGGGCACCGGGGAAACGGTCTGGGAGATCAAGCAGAAAATCGGGCTGGTCTCGGCCGAGACCCAGACCGGCTACTACGCTCAGGCCAGCGCCCTCGAAACGGTGATCTCCGGGTTTTACGACTCGGTGGGCCTCTACCGCCGCCCGACCCGCCAGCAGACGGAGACCGCCCGGCGGTGGCTGGCGACCCTCGGGATGGCCGGGTCGGCCGACCGGCCTTTCGACCAACTCAGCCAGGGGGAGCAGCGCCGGGTCCTCATCGCCCGGGCGGTGGTCAAGCGCCCCGCTCTCCTGATCTTAGACGAGCCCTGCGGCGGGCTCGACCCCGCCGGCCGAACCCGGGTCATCGAGCTGGCCGACGAGATCGGCCGGGGAACGGAAACCGACCTGATCTTCGTCACCCATCACCCCGACGAGGTCCCCCGGTGCATCACCCATGTCCTGCGTTTTCAGAAAACCGCCGACGGGCCGTTTGCGGCCTCTTCATCGGCCATCGCCAACCATAGCCCGGAATAACATTATGCTCGACTTTCTCGATTCGATCCCCTACCCCATCCTGATCCTGCTCGCGGTCTTCATGCTCGCCGCGCCCATCAAGCCCATGCCCCACGTGGTGGAAAAGCTGATCATGCTCAAAGAGGGGACCCTCAAGCGCCCCATCGACATCTTTGACCTGTTTTTCCACCTGATCCCGACGGCCCTCCTCATCGCCAAGGTGATCCGGGACATGGGAAAGTAGGTCGGCGGGATGGATCTTTTCGATCGGCGGGTCATCATCGTGGTGGGCAAAGGGGGCGTGGGGAAGACCACGGTCACCGCGGCCCTGGGGCTGGCCGCGGCCCGCCGGGGAAAGGAGGTTCTCCTGGCCGAGGCCGGCGGCGGGGATGCCATCGGACCGCTTTTCGGCGCCGGATCTCTGACGGAACATCCGGCGCCCATCAGCCCCGGCATCCGGGGGGCTCGAATCGACCCCAAGGCGGAGCTGACCGCCTATGTTCATCGCCACGCGGGGGGCGGGTTCGTTGCCAATCGGATCACCGGGGCCCGGCTTTTCGATCACCTCGCCGACGCCACGCCGGGAGTTCGGGAGGTGATGACCCTGGGCCGGATCTGGCGGTGGGAACGGGACCGACGGCCGGACGGCACCCCCGAATACGACCTCATCGTCGTGGACGGCCCGGCCACCGGTCACGGGCTGAGCCTCCTCCGGCAGCCTCAGGCCCTCGTCGAGATGCTCCGGGTCGGCCCGCTGGTGGACCAGATCCGGGACGTCCAGGCCCTCCTCCAGGACCCGGACCGGACCGCCCTTCTCCCGGTGACGCTCCCCGAGGAGCTACCGGTCAACGAAACGGTGGAGATGGTCCGGCGGTCGGCGGCGGAGCTCAAAATGCCCTCCGACCGGGTGGTGGTCAACGCCGTCTATCCCGACCGGTTTTCCGGACGGGATGAACACACGGTGGACGAGCTGACCAACGGCGGGGCGGATCGGGTCCCCGAATCGCTCCGCCCGGCCCTGGACGCGGCCCGGACCCAGATCCGGCGCCGGGCCATCCAGCAACGCCAGATCGAGCGGCTGACCGAACAGCTCGCCCTGCCGGCCATCCGCGTGCCGTTTCAGTTTGTCGAGGAGCTCACCCTGGATACGGTGGCCGGAATCGCCGGGACCCTGGCGGCGGGCTGAGCCCCGGCGATCATCTTCGGCTCCCCTACCCCGCCCGCCGGCGCCGCGAATCCGCCAGCTTCATCACCACGATGGGCAGCCAGAGAACCACGCCGATGAAGTTGAAACAGATAATCGGCAGGGACCGGATGATGATCCCGTAAATCCCCCAGGTGGTCAGCCCGGACACCAGCATCAGCATGAACCCCAGGTCGATGCTCGCGACGTCCTTGGTCCGGTACGAGTAGAGAAGCTGGGGAAAGGCGCTGAAAGTCGTTAGAAATCCGGCAAAAAAGCCCAATGCGTCGATCCAGGTCAGGTCGGTCA
>CAYNGG010000212.1:0-2511 GCA_964396575.1 uncultured Desulfobacteraceae bacterium
TTGGCCCGGTTGGCGGCTTCGGCCCCGGCCTTTTTCGCCAGGATGTGGTAAGCCCCGATGTAGGATGCCAGGGAGCCGGCGGCCAGGATGACGATCCCGGCCAACGCCAGGTGCATCAGGCCCCGCCGTTGGCTGGCCAGAGGGGCCTCGGCCGGGATGGTCACGCTGATCCCGCCCCGGATGTCGCCCACCTGGTAGCCCTGCCTGGCGTGGCATTTGAGACAATCCCCGGTCACCCGGAGCGGGGCCATGTACCGAAAGCAGGCGTCGGTAGTCTCGATGGACATGAGCGCGAATTGCTCGGCGGCACCCTCGTGGAAGCTCTCGAGCGCTCCGCGTTCCCAGAGGTCCGGCCGGTTTTCGGGCCGGAGAGGGTTCAGGCTGGTGATGTGAAACCGGACATTGTCCGCCGCTGCCGCGATGTCGGAGATCTGGCGGGTCATGTAGGCCGGGTTGATCAGGGTCAGGCGCCGGCCGTCGGTTGTGGTCAGGTCCCGGTCGGAGGTTTCCAGATAGGGGTTGGGCGGGTTTCGGTGATCGGCCGGGGCGTAGATCCCGCCGTGGGCCGCGTTCCAGGCTCGGGTGGCCACGATCTGATTGAAAACGGCCCGCCCCTGGTGGGTGACCAGCTCGAGGGTGTGGCGCTGCTCGTTCCAGGCGATCCAGAGAAAGACAATCACGCAGAGAACCGCCCAGAGCAGCGCCAGGAGGGCCGGGATTCGGCGGCGGGGAGTCGGGCGGTTCATGAACGGCCGCCTGGCGGGGCAACGGCTGCGCCGTCGCCGGGGGTGGAGGTGATCTGGTCGGGCCTCCGGTCCCAGCCGCCCTCCGGGGCATGGGTGTAGGCCTCCCGCCGGTGAGTCCGGAAGCCGCCGTCGGCCCACATCCGGACATCGAGCTGGACCGTCTGGCGGCGGATGGAGATGAGATTGTAGGCGTTGGCCTCCCGACGGATTCGGTCGGATGTGGCGGTGCCCGCCTGAATAACCAGGACCGATCGGGCCAGGGTCCTATAAACCGAGTGGGAATTGCCGGCATAGCTCATGTGAAAGTGGCCGGCCAAAAGGAGATCGAGGTTGCAGCGCTCCACCATCTCGAGGACCTTGGCGGCCCGGCCCACCAGGGTTTCGTTGAGGTTGTCCGGCGGGGGCAAAAAAGGATGGTGGGTCACCAGGACCTTGCGAACCGAGTCGGGGAGGCCTCGGAACCGTTCCCGGATGATCTCCACCTGGTCGATGGAGATCCGACCATTTTTCCAGGTAAAGGACCGGGCCGTGTTGATCCCGAGGACGGCGATCTCGTCGTCGGCGTAAAACGGGGCCAGGTCGGCGGTGATGTATCGCTGGAATCGCTTGAGAGGGCGGAGAAAGCGTCGGCCCACGTCGTAAAGGGGCACATCGTGGTTCCCCGGGACCACCACCATGGGAAAGGGAATCCGGGCCAGAAATTGGCGGGCGGCTCTGTATTGCCGGTTTCGGGCCCGCTGGGTCAGGTCCCCGGAGATCACCACCAGGTCCGGGGCCAGAGCCTCCAGGTCGGCCAGAAGTCCTTCGGCCACTTCGGGGATGACCCGACCGAAATGGGTGTCCGAGATATGCGCCAGGGTTCTCATGACGGACCGGCGGGCAGGAGCATCCGGAAGCAGCCGGGGCGGCTCCGGAACCGCAGGGGGGCGGTCATCCGGAGAATCTCTCCATCGACCACCACCTTGAGCCGCCGCTTCCGGCTCCGGATCACCACGGCGGGGGTGACCACGCAGGTCAAATCCCGGACCTCGCGGACCCGGCGCCGGATCAGGGTTTTGGCCGCCATGGCCAGCAGCCTGGCGGGGCGGATCTTGTGGGCGTAGAAGACGGTCAGTTGGCCGTCGGTGAGGGAGCGTTTCCGGACAAAGGCGAACGGAGCGGTCTCGAAGCGGTTATTGCCCACAAAGACAAAGGGGGCCTGAGTCATCAGGGTTTCGCGATCCCCGGCCCGGATGGTCCCGGAAAGCCGGGGCGGCCGAAGGATCGCCTTGAGCAGGCCGTAAGCCGCGGCCGCGGCCTTGTTGATCCCCAAGCGCCGGCGGTAGAGGTCCCTCAGATCCGCCGCCACCGGGTGAATCCCCAGAGAGACGTTGTGGAGAAAGGGGCGGCCGTTGACCTCCCCGGCGTCCACCGCGCCGATCCGCGCCCCGGCCAGAGCCGCCACGGCGGCGGGCGGGTCGAGGGGCATCCCGATGGACCGGGCAATGAAGTTGAAGGTTCCCAGGGGGAGCACCCCCAGGGTTTTTCCCGTCTCACGGATGGCGACGGCGACCCGGCTGACGGTCCCGTCCCCGCCCCCGGCCACCACCACCCCCTCGGGCGACCGAACGGCTCCGTCAACCGCCACGTCGAACCCAGCCGCCGCCGCCCGGATCACTCGGGCGCCCGGCAGGTGAGCCGCGATGGCGGCCATCAGGGCCCGCATTCGGGCGTCGGCGGGCCCCTGGGTCAGGTGGCCGGCGCTTTGGTTGACGAGAATCACCAT
>CAYNGG010000212.1:2611-4131 GCA_964396575.1 uncultured Desulfobacteraceae bacterium
ATTTGCAAGGGAGGCCGCGGCGTTGCCTATCGACGTTCCGGGGTGAAGAGGTCCCGGATGATGTCGGTTATTGTCCGGCTCCGGTAGTCCGTGAATTCGCCGGCATCGAAAAATACGCCATGGCAGGTCCCGCAGGACTCGATCCAGATATGGGGCTGCTGGGGATCAACCATCCGGATCATCCGGGTCCGGCAAACCGGGCAGTTGATCCGATCGACTTCATTGTAACGCCGCCCCATGGCAGGGTCGCCGTTGTCGATACTCTCCGCGCCGTCCATGACCTTGAGCCGTTCCCGGTCCATCATATCGAGCCAGAGGCCCCGGCAGTGGGTGCATCGGTTGACCTCGATGCCCTGGTGATTGACGGTCTCCATTTCCGATTGGCATTTGGGGCACTGCATGAGATTCCTCCTTTACGGAATGTCGGTGGGGGGATACCGGGCACACCCCGGCGTGGCCACGCCGGGGGGTGGCTTGGCTTGGCACAATAATTACCGTTTCCGCCGGCGGGTGTTTTCCTCGACCCGGAAAAGAATCATCATGGTCTCGGCATAAATGCGGGCGGTGAGGACCGCGCCCACATAGGTGAAGATGACGCCGATGGCGGAAAAAAACTGGCCTTTGTAAAGGGCATAGCCGAGCATCCCCAGGGCGACCAGGCCGCCGAGGATGACCGTCAGGAGATAGACCAGCTTCAGCAGCTCCGGGACCACGAACCGGTTAAAGCCGAAGTCGAGAAAAGACGGGATGATGTCCCCTACCCCGAGGGGCTGGATATCCGGCTCCGTCAGGTCGGCCAGGGACTCCCCGCAGTGCTTGCAGACCTTCGCCCGCTTCCGGATGCGCTCATCGCAATGGGGACAGCGTTTGGTGGCCAGCTCGCTCTCTTCCCCGGCATCCCCGACGGGAGGCGAGACCACGGGGGGCGGGGTCGGCCGGGGAGCTCCCGCCGGCGGAGTGGGGGCGGCCGGCTCCGGACGACCACCGCCGGACTGGAGCGACTCGGGAAAGGGAGTCCCGCAGTAAACGCAGGCGGCCGCCGGGTACTGCCGGTGCTTGCACTTGGGGCAGGCGACCTTCCCGTCCCCGGCCGGACCGGAATCTCCGGCCGGGGATGAATCCGGCTTGGGCTTGGGCTTGGGGGCCACCGGCGTTTCGCCGCCCCCCTTGGCGGGTCGGATCGGAGCCGCCCCCGATCGCGTCAGCCGGAACTTGGTCTGACATTTCCGGCAGGTGGTGACCACCCCTTTTTCCGGGATTTTCGACTCGTCAACCTGAGCCGTGAACCGGCATTTCGGGCATTCGACTTTCATGGACAGCGCCTCGTTTGAAGGGAATTTCTGATTTTAGATTTTAGATTTATGATTTTAGATTTATTCTCGTGCTTACCCATCACCCATCATTCATACTGATATTCTTTAACGGTCATGGTGCCGCCGCCGGGGATCGAGATGTCCCGCTCGATGACCCGGACCGGGGCATCCGGATCCACCTCGCCGGGTCCGGGGGGCTCGCTGCTC
>CAYNGG010000212.1:4231-7039 GCA_964396575.1 uncultured Desulfobacteraceae bacterium
GGCTCGGCAATGGCATCGGGCTCGGCGGGTTTGGACTCCGGATCGGCGGGGGGCTCAGCCTCGTCGGGTCCGGGACCCAGCAGCGGAATGACCCGGCCTGTCGTCTCCGGCGGCGGGGCTTTTTCTTTCGGTGGCGGGGCTTCGAGGCACTCGTGGAAGGCGGCCGGGGTCTCGGTGGCATCGAGACAGCGGTACCATTGCTCGATCATGTCCTCGTATTGGTCCGGGGTGACCCGCTGGTGGCTCGGGCCGTAATAGTCCTTCGCTCCGGTGAAGCCGGAGGACGGAGACCAGAACAGGATGGCAGCGGCCATAACCATGGCCAGGGGGATGACGGCGGTCGGTCGGCTCATGACAATACCTCCGGGATAACGGGGCCGGCAGCGGGATCAGTCACGCCGGATGCGGTCAACGTATCGGAATTTGTAGGTATATCCGCCCCCGGCCGCCGGGGCCGCTTCGATGGCGGTGAGGTAAACCGGGTCCAAACCCCGATGGTCAGCCGGTCCAAAGGAGAGGGTCAGCCCGCCCAGGTCGGTCCCGGACAGGGATTCGATCCCTCTTTTGAGGGCGGCGAAGTCCGGGGTCGGGCCGGCGGCCCGGAGTCCGGCGTGGATGGTCTTGGCCGAGATGTAGCCCTCAAGGCTCACGAACCCGTAGTCCCCGCCGCCCAGGGCCGCCTGGTACTCCCGAACCACGGGGATGTTGGCGTTCCAGGGATCGGGAACCACCTGGGTGATGTAAACATTGTCGGTGTTCTCCCCGAGGGCCTCGGCCAGGGCCCGGCTTCCCACAAACGAGATGTTGATGCAGACGGCGTTGAAGTCGAGCTGACGCCAGAGGTTAATGGCGGCGGCGCACGGCCGGTAGGCCCCGACCATGATCACCGCATCCACCCGGTTTCCGGAGATCATCCGGGCGCTCCGCCCCACCTGGACGGTGTTCCGGGGATAGTTGGGGACAAACCGCCAGAACCGGTCCCACTCCGACTTGGGGGCGGTCTCCTCGGGGATCTCCGGCACCGGCGGGACGATCGAGACCCCTTCCACCGCGCCCACGGCCTTCACCGCCCCGGTGACCCCGGCCAGGCCGAAGGCGTCCCGCTGGACAAACAGGGCCAGAGTCTTGACCCCCAGGTCCGCCTCCAGCCGGCGGACCATCTGCTCAATCTCCGCGTCATAGGAGGCCCGGACACTGAAGGCGTGGGGGTTGATCCGGTGGTCACTCAGAAAACCGGCACCGGTAAAGGCCCCGAAAAAGATGGTATTGCGCTCCCGGGCAATGGGAACCGCGACCTTGGCCGTCGGCGTCCCCACATATCCGAACAGGGCCGTGACCCCCTCCCGGATGAAGGTGTTGGTGTTTGCGATGCAGCGGTCCGGCTCGTAGCCGTCGTCCCGGACCTCGAGGCTGATCCCGTCGCCGTGAGCCTCGAAGTAGGCCCGGGCCCCCCGGTGCATCTCGGTGCCCAGGAAACCGGTGGGGCCGGTCAGGGCGCAGGACTGGCCGAGGACCGCCTCGGCCGCCGCTTGCGCCGGAAAGATGACGGGGCCAAGCAGGAGCCCCGCCAGGATCGCCGTTGTCGTCAGAGTTGTGAGTTTCATGCCCGTTTCGTCCCTCCGTCCGGGGGCCGCGCCGTCGCGGGCCCGCATAGGAAATTTACCTGTAATTTAAACATATTTGATATAAAAAAGATAGGCTCAATGATCAAGGAAAAAGTTCTTTCCGGGCTTCGGGATCAGGGCGTCAGGCTTGGGCGTCTTGGATGGCAACCTCTTCGAATGTTTTGATTTCACAAAGAATCCGGGTGGCCGCCGTCATGAGCCCCATGGCGAGAGCCGCGCCGGTTCCCTCCCCGAGGCGGAGCCCCAGGTCCAGGAGAGGCCGGCGGTCGAGCCGGTCGAGCATGGCCCGGTGCCCGGCCTCCACGGAACAATGGGAGGCGAAAAGGTAATCCCGGGCCGCCGGAGCCAGCTCGCAGGCAATGAGCGCCCCGGCGGTGGAAATCAGTCCGTCACAGACCACCGGGACCCCGTGCCCCGCCGCCCCGATGACCAGCCCGGCCAGCCCGCCGATCTCCAGTCCCCCCACCTTGGCCAGAACATCCACCGGGTCGGAGGGGTCGGGCCGGTTGACCGCCAGACCCCGCTCGATGACCTCGATCTTACGGGTCAGCTCGGCATCGTCAATGCCGGTGCCCCGGCCGGTGACCTCCGCCACGGGCAGGCCGGAAAAGGCCGCGATAATGGCCGCCGACGGGGTGGTGTTGCCGATCCCCATGTCCCCGGTGCCGAGGAGATGGAGCGGTCCCTGATCAACCAGAGCGTCAACGATCTCGATCCCGGCCTCGATGCCGGCCAGCGCCTCTTGTCGGGTGAGCGCCGGGCCGACGGCCAGGTTTCGAGTCCCCCGCCGGACCTTTTTGTGGAAAATCGGCAGGTCCGGGGGAAAGTCGGCGTCAACGCCCAAATCCGCCACCACCACCGACGCCCCGGCATGGCGGGCCAGAACGTTGATGGAAGCGCCGCCGGCCACGAAGTTGTGGACCATCTGAGCGGTGACCTCCGACGGAAACCGGCTGACCCCTTCGGCGCAGACGCCGTGGTCACCGGCGCAGGTCACGATGACCCGGCGGTCCAGGCGGACGTCCAGGGTTTTGAAAATCCCGGCCAACCGAGCCCCCACGGGCTCGAGAACCCCCAGGCTCCCGGCCGGCCGGGCCTGATGGCGCAGCCGGTCCAAAGCATCCTCGGTGATAGCCGGGTCCGGGGGAACGATCCGGTCGATGGTCGATGTCAACAGGGTCAT
>CAYNGG010000213.1:0-7038 GCA_964396575.1 uncultured Desulfobacteraceae bacterium
CATGACCCCACCCGATGAAACCGCCGACGCGGCGCCGGCGGAAGAAGTCTCTCTCGAAGGCGGCACCTACGAGATCATCCGGAACCGTCTGACCGGGCACGGCCGGGAGCTCAGATCCCGGCTGGCCCGGTTGAACGAGGCCCGGAAGGATATCTTCGGCGCCATCGAGCTGGCCATCCGGACCACCGACCGGATCACCACCCCCAACAACTGCATCCCGAGGGACATGGCGGCCCTGGGCGGGGACCGGTTCCTCTTCGGCTACAACGTCCAGATGGGGCTCAAGTCGGAGACCCATCTGAGCGACGTCTTCGGGCTCTACGAGTACCGGGAGGGGACCTTCCATGCCCTTCCCCTGTCGCCCATCGAGGACGAGCGGTTCCAAAAGGATTTCAAGGACCTCTACCGGTACTACCGGGGAACCCGGTTCGCCAAGTTTTCGACCATCGGCCCCCACCTCTTCATGGTCTTTTCCGTCGGCAAGGGGGCCGGTGATGTCAAGACCTTCAAATGGGCGAGAGGCGACGACGGAATCGCCTACGTGGACAACCGGAGCGACCACGAATTCCGGTACCCCCCTCAGCTCGATTTCACCTGGACCCGGACCCACCGGGACCTTCACCGGCACGGCACCCATCCCCACATCTCCATCGAGGACCGGCTTTTCGTGGAGGCCGTGGGCGGAGACATCACCTTCAAGATCGAGGACAACACCGAGTCCGGCCAGGGGATTTACGCCGAGCCGGTGGAAAACCCGGACCAGACCCTGGACGACGCCGAGACCTTTTACGCGGTCATGGGCCATATCATCCTCGTCCGGATTCGCCCTTACCTCGAGGAAGACTTCCGCCATTTCATCTTCAACGAAAAGACGGGAGAGGTCCATCGGGTGGATGCCATCGCCCACGCCTGCATCCGCCTTCCGGGCGACCAGGGGCTGATCTTCGCCAACGGCTATTACCTCCAGACCGGCGAGCTCAAGCGGTTCGAGACGGTTCCGGGGGGCGGGAAGATGACCTACGAGCGCCAGATCCCGTCGGCCAACGGCGAGGACGTCCTTTTCGTCTTCCATGACCGGACGGGCGGCGACTACCTGCTCCTGTCATATAACCGGATCGAGCAGGCGGTTTCGACCCCCATGCCCTGCAACGGCTACTCGCTCTTCCCCGACGGAGAGATGCTCGTCTGCAAGCGGAGCCAGGAGCCGACCAAGCACCACGTGGTTCAGGTCTGGCAGACGCCCTATCTGAGCGCCGACTACGCCCTGTCCCAGAAGGTGGAAGGGAGCGACTCCCTCCTCTTCAAGGTCGGCAACCCGGAGATCGTCCGGTGCATGGCCGAATGCACCGAGCTCTTGAAGCTAATGGACCGGGAGGCGGTCTATTCGGGGATCTATGTCGATATCATGAAGCGGGCCGGCGAGGTGGCCGACGCCTACTTCTGGATCGACCGGGAAGAGGCCGCCAACTTAAAGGAGCCCCTGACCGCGATCCGGGACGCGGCCGCCGCCGCCATCGACGAGTTTGAAAAGGTCGTCCGGCTCCAGCGCCACACCCAGAGCGAGGTGGACCGGGTGTCGGAGACGGCCCGGACGGTCCTCGAGAAGGTCCGGACCCAGACCCTCGACCGGATCGACCGGTTTGTTTCGGTCCTGGCCGACCTCCGGGCGGTCCGGGGGGAGATCATCTCCTTAAAAGAGCTCCGTTACGTGGATCTCGATGCGGTGGAAAAGCTCGAGACGGAGGTGGCCGAGGCCTCCGACCGGGTATCGGCCCGCTGCGTCGATTTCCTCCTCTCCGACACCGCCCTCGACCCTTACGCGGCCCGGATCGACGAAATCGAGGCCTCGGTGGAGGCCATCGAGAAGGTGGTGGACGCCGACGCCCGCCGGGAATCGGTGGACGAGGTCGCCGAAAATCTCGAGATGCTCATCGAGATCGTCAGCAACCTCAAGATCGACGACGCCACCCAGACCACCCGGATCATCGACGCCATCTCGGCCCTCTACGCCCGGCTCAACGGCATCCGGGCGGCCATCAGAAACCGCCGGAAAGCCCTCCAGAGCGCCGAGGGGATCGCCGAATTCAACGCTCAGATGAAGCTCTTGAGCGGGAGCGTCGCCAATTACTTAGACGTCAGCGACACCCCCGATGCCTGCGAGGCCAACCTCACCCGGCTCATGATCACCATCGAGGAGCTCGAAGGCCGGTTCGCCGATTTCGACGAGTTTCTCGTCCAGCTTTCGGAAAAGCGCGACGAGATTTACAACGCCTTCGAGACCCGGAAGCTCTCGCTCATCGAGGCCAGAAACCGGAAGGCCGACACCCTCATGGCCGCCGGGGAGCGGATTCTCAAGGGCGTTGCCCACCGGATCGGCGGGATGGATGACGTGGACGCCATCAACGCCTACTTCGCCTCGGACCTGATGATCGAAAAGCTCCGGGACATCGTCCGCCGGCTCCTCAACCTCGACGACACGGTCAAGGCCGACGATCTCCAGAGCCGGATGAAGACGGTCCGCGAGGACGTCGTCCGGCAGCTCAAGGACCGCCAGGAGCTCTTTGTTGACGGCGAAAACGTCATCCGGCTGGGGCGGCACCAGTTCACCGTCAACGTCCAGGCCCTCGATATCACCACCGTCCGGCGGGAGGACCGGCAGTATTTCCACCTCACCGGCACCGATTTCTTCGAGCCGATCACCGACCCGGCCTTCGAGTCCACCCGGCCCGTCTGGGACATGGAAGTCCCGTCGGAGTCCGACACCGTTTACCGGGGCGAGTACCTGGCGTACCGGATGCTCCGCCATTTTGACGAGACCGGCGAGCCGCCCCGGTCGGCCCTCGACCCGGAAGCCGGGACCGACTGGGAAGGGCTGGTCCGGGCCTTCATGGCGCCGCGCTATGCCGAGGGCTACGTCAAGGGGGTCCACGACATCGACGGGGGGAAGCTCTTTCCGGCGCTCTTGGGCATCCACACCGCCATCGGCCTGCTCCGCTACCCGCCCCGGGTCCGGGCCCTGGCCCGGGTTTTCTGGCACCTGTTTGACGATCCGGAGCGGCGGGACCGGCTCGCCGGGCGCTTCCGGTCCTTCGGGATGGCCCGGAATCTTTTCGACGGCCAAAACCGTCAGGAACGCTACATCGCCGAGCTGGCCGATGCCGTCGCCGGTTTCGCCGCCGAGACCGGCCTTTTTCCCGAAGCCGACGCCCCCCGGGCCGGGGAGTACCTGTTTTTCGAGCTGGCCCGGCGAGGTGAATCAGCGGCCGATGAGAAACAAGCCGGCTTCGTGGTGAGCCGGGAGGCCGAGGCCCTGGCCACCGGCTTTACCCGGCAACTTTCGGCCAAACGGGTTGATGGGACCTTTGCCGATGCCCGGGCCGGGCAGGCTCCGGACGGGGCCGCCGAATTCGAGCTGGTCCGGGACTGGGTCCGGGGATATGCCGAGGGCCGGGGAGAGCCGGAGCTGATGGAGGTGATCGACGAGGCCGCCGTCTTATGCTTTGCCCAAGACGCCGGGAAGCTCGACGTGGTGGACGTGCCCATGACCGTGACCCTCGAGGGGATGGTCGGGGACCACCGGGTGGTCGAAAACGGGGTTTACCGCCTCCGCTATCTCCCGTTCATGGACCGGCTGACCCGCCACGAGACCGAGACGGTCCCCCGGTTCAACGAGTATCAGGACGTTAAGCGGCGGCTCTCCGGGGCCAAGCGCGAAGAGATGCGGCTGGACGAGCTCAAGCCCCGCATCCTGAGCGCCTTTGTCCGAAACCGGCTGATCAACAAGGTTTACCTCCCGCTGATCGGCGACAACCTGGCCAAGCAGATCGGCGTGGCCGGCGAGGGCAAGCGGACCGACCTCATGGGCCTGCTCCTGGTGATCTCCCCGCCCGGCTACGGCAAAACCACCCTCATGGAGTACATCGCCAACCGGCTCGGGATCATCTTCGTCAAGATCAACGGCCCGGCCATCGGCCACCGGGTCACATCCATCGATCCGGCCGACGCCCCCTTTGCGTCAGCCCGTGAGGAGATCGAGAAGCTCAACCTCGCCCTCGAGATGGGCGACAACGTGATGATCTACTTAGACGACATCCAGCACTGCAACCCGGAGCTCCTCCAGAAGTTCATCTCGTTGTGCGACGCCCAGCGAAAGATCGAGGGGGTTTACAAGGGCCGGAGCCGGACCTATGACCTCCGGGGCAAAAAAGTGGTGGTGGTGATGGCCGGCAACCCCTACACCGAAAGCGGGGAGCGGTTCCAGATTCCGGACATGCTGGCCAACCGGGCCGACACCTACAATCTCGGCGATATCATCGGCGACAGCGCCGAGGACTTCAAGCTGAGCTACCTGGAAAACTGTCTCACATCCAACCCGGTCCTCAACCGGCTGGCCAGCCGGCGGCAAGAGGACGTTTACGGGATCATCCGGATCGCCGAGACCGGCAGCCGCGAGGGGGTGGAGCTGACCGGGAATTTCTCGGCCGAAGAAGTCTCCGAGATGGTCTCGGTAATGCGGAAGCTCATCACCGTCCGGGATGTCATCCTGGCGGTCAACACGGAATATATTCACTCGGCCGGGCAAGCCGAGGCATACCGGACGGAGCCCCCCTTCCGGCTCCAGGGCTCCTACCGGAACATGAACCGGATCGCCGAAAAGATCCTCCCGGTTATGAACGACGCGGAGCTGACCACCCTCATCCAGTCCGAATACGAAAACGAGGCTCAGACCCTGACCACCGGGGCTGAGGCGAATATCTTGAAATTCAAGGAGATCACCGGCTGGATGACCGACGTGGAGCGGGAGCGGTGGGAGGAGATCAAAAAAACTTTCCGGAAGCAGCAGCTTTTCCACGGAACCGACGGGACCGACCCCGTCAACCGGGTGGTCGCCCAGCTCTCGACCTTCTCCGACGGGCTGGCGGCCATCCAGAGTGCCATTGCCGAGGGCATCCAGCGGATGGGCGCCCGCGGGGAGACCGCCGCGGCCCCCGCCGAAATCGCCCTCGCCCCGGAAACCCTCCAGCGGCTTTCGGCCCTGGTCGCCGAGATGAGCCGGTCGGCCCGGCCGGTGGCCGTCCCGGCGGACGCCCCCATGGTCCCCCACGCCACCCGGTCCATCCACAAGATGCGCCGGGGCAACCGGTTTTACGCGGCCATTAAGACCGGGGACCCGGAGGGAGTCCGGGCTTTTCTCGACGACGGGGTCAACCCCAACGTCACCAGCGCCGAAGGCGCCACGCCCTTGATGGCCGCCGCTTTTCACAACCGGCCGGAGATCATCCGGATCCTGATCGACCGGGGGGCCGAGGTCAACGCCCGGGACCGGGACGGCACCACCGCCCTGATGATCGCGGCCGCCAAGGGCCACGCCGGGGCCGCCGAGGCCCTGATCCACCTTGGAGCGGACCCCGCCCTGGCCGACAAAAACGACATGCGGCCCCTGGATTGGGCTCGGAAAAACAAGCACCGGGCAGTGACGGGAATGCTGGAGGAGACATAATGGCGATTGATCCCATTGACAACCCCCGCGAGCCGGAGGACGAGGACATCTTCCATCCGGCGGAGCGGTCCCCGGCGCACGAGGCGATAACCGCGCATCCGCCGCCCCCGCCCGCCTATGTTACCCTCGAGCTGCCGGCGGCCGTCCCCTGCCCGGCGGGGTGCATCCACTGCTCCCACCGGGCCGCCACGGGTCCGGACGGCGGCGGGCGCCGGCTGACCATCGACAATGCCATGGCCATCGCCCGGAACGCGGCCCGGCTCGGCGCCACCCATTTCGTGGCCTACCCCAGAAGCGGCGACATCTCCCTCGAGCCCGACCGGTACGCCCCCCTCTTCTCCCTGGCCCGGTCCCTCCGGTTGCGGACCAAGTCAACCTCCGCCGCCGTCGATCCCGAAGGCCTCCTCCGCCTGGTCCCTCACCTGAATCAGTTGACCCTCTCCATCGACGGCCTCGACCCGGAGACCTTTTCCCGCTTCCGCCCGGCCTGGCTCCTCGACCGGGTGGAGCGGTTTCTGGCGGCCTTTGCCGCCCTGCCATCGCCGCGATGCCGACTGGCCGCCAACATGGTCCTCACCCGGAGCCTCATGGCATCGGGGGACTTTATCCGGACCCTGGACGAGGTGGTGGCCCGGGGGCTCTTTTTCAAGCTCAACGTCCTGGAGATCCTGCCGGGCTGGGACAGTGATTTCGCGGCCGAGCGCCTGGGGCCCGATGAGATCACCGAGCTCCGACGAACGGAGGCCGAATACCGGGATCGGATCAAGATCACCATCCCATCGTGGCAGCGGGGGACGCCCTGGGCCCCGAGCTGCCCTCTGGGCCGGTCTTTCCTGGTCATCGGGCCGGGGGGCGAGGTCTCCCCCTGCGTCATGCTCCTTCACGGCGGCCTCACCGTGACCCATTTAAACGACGAGGTCTCCCTGGAGATGGCCTGGCAGCACATCCGGGATGCGACCCGGTTCCGGAAGGCCCGGATGGGGCTGTTCACGGCCCCGTCCGACTTTCCGCACACCTCCGACCTGGCCGCCTGCCGGAAGTGCTCTCTTTTTGTCCAGGAGCGATGCTACGGCGGGTGCGTGGCCCGGGCCCGGCTCTTCGGACACGATCTCGAGATCGCCCGGCAATGCGGCGGCCCGCTCCCGTGAAGGTCCTGGCCGTGTCGGGCCGTCCCCTGGACGGTCTCGGCGGCCCGATCCCTGAAGCTCCCGGCCGATGTTTCGATCATCGCCCATCTCAAGGAGCGCTTCGGCCTCCGGGGGATCGAGGTGGTCACCCGGAAGCACCGGCCCGCCGATGTCGTCTCCCGCGCCCGGATCGCCCGGGACCTCGGACTCCTGCCCGTCTTCGCCAACGACGTCCACAGCCCGAAGCACCTTTCCGAAAACCGGACGCCGGGATGCCAGTTGGCCCGGCTCCGGCGAGCGCGGCCGGAGAAATGACCCCGGGATGACAATTGCCATTGCAATCCGGGGAAAAGAATTTTAGAATCAGAGACAACAATACATCGGGTGGATCGAGCGGAGGAGGTGGGTCAA
>CAYNGG010000214.1:0-1396 GCA_964396575.1 uncultured Desulfobacteraceae bacterium
TTCCGCAAAGCGTTTTTTGCAAAAACCGGCGCGGTCCCGGTCTCAAATACATCCTTGACCCCATTGTCGGACCGGCGGCTGTTGGAATATCCTGTCATGAGTCTATTCACGAGCCATGAGCTCATCGCCAATCGCCAGCAAAGGAGGCAATATGGCCCCTGACTCCCTCAACCCGGCCCTGCTCACCGACCAATACGAGCTTACCATGGCCGCGGCCTACTTCGATCATGGACGGTTTGACCACGCCACCTTCAGCCTGTTTATCCGGGAATATCCCCCGGACCGCGGCTATTTCATCAGTGCGGGCCTCGAGCGGGTCCTCGATTTTCTGGAGAATTTCCACTTTGACCCGGCGGACATCGACGCGCTCGCGGCCGGCGGCCGGTTTTCCGAGAGCTTCCTTCAATACCTGAGCGAGCTCCGTTTCACCGGCCACGTCCATGCGATCCCCGAGGGTCAGGTCTTCTTCAAGGACGAGCCGGTTCTCGAGGTGACCGCCCCCATCATCGAGGGCCAACTGGTGGAGACCTTCGTGATCAACGCCATCAATTTACCGGTGAGCATCGCCACCAAGGCGGCCCGGTGCGTGGACGCCGCCGAGGGGCGGCGCCTGGTGGATTTCTCCCTTCGACGGACCCAGGGGATGGACGCCGGCCTCACCGTGGCCCGGTCGAGCTACCTGGCGGGGTTCGCCGGCACCAGCAATGTCCTGGCCGGAATTCGGGACGGCATCCCGGCCTTCGGAACCATGGCCCATTCCTTTGTCACGAGCTTCCCCGACGAAAAGGACGCCTTTACCGCCTTTGCCGAGACCTTTCCCGAGAACACCGTCCTGCTCATCGACACTTACGACACCCTGATCGGAGCCCGGAAGGCCGTCGAGGTGGCGAGGGAGATGGCTCGGAAGGGCCACCAGCTCCGGGGAGTCCGCCTGGACAGCGGGGACATGGCCCAGTTGAGCCGGGATGTCCGGACCATCCTGGACGGCGAGGGGTATTCCGACGTGGAGATCTTTGCCAGCGGCGGGTTCGACGAGCACAAGATCCAGGATGTGATCTTTCGGGGAGCCCAAATCGACGCCTTCGGGGTGGGGACCAAGATGGGGGTTTCGGCTGACGCGCCTTACACTGACATCGCTTACAAGCTGGTCCGGTACGCCGACCGCCCCGTGCTCAAGCTCTCCTCCGGCAAGCGGACCCTGGTGGGGGAAAAACAGGTCTTCCGGCGACGGGAAGCCGGGGAGCTCGCCGGCGACGTCATCGCCCTCCGGGGCGAATCGGTGCCGGGCGATCCCCTTCTGACGCCGGTCATGCACGGCGGCCGGCGGACCCACCCGGCCGAGTCCCTCGAGACGATCCGGGACCGGTGCGCCGAAGCGCTCAACTCGCTGCCGCCA
>CAYNGG010000214.1:1496-7029 GCA_964396575.1 uncultured Desulfobacteraceae bacterium
GCGGCGTACCGGGCGGCCAGATGGGTCATGATGTCCACCGGGTTGGTGGCCACCACCAGGACCGCTTCGGGAGCCTGGGCCAGGATCGCCGGCACGATTTCCCGGAACACGTCAGCGTTGCGCTTGAGCAGGTCCAGGCGGCTTTCGCCGGGCTTCTGGGAGACCCCGGCGCTGATCACCACCAGCCGGCTCCCGGCCAGGTCCGGGTAATCCCCCGCCTTGACCGTTAGTGGACTGGCAAACGGGACCGCGTGGTTGAGATCATCCACTTCGGCCCGGAGCCGGTCAGCGTCCAGGTCCACCAGAATGATCTCCCGTCCGATTCCAGCCATGATCATGGCGTAGGCGCCGGTGGCGCCCACCATGCCGCTGCCCACAATTCCGATCTTCATCGCTCACCTCCCGGCCAAATGCAACGGGGCCGGCGGCACCGGCCCCGAGGATTGATAACGATATCGCAACGGGTAAGGGATTCAGGCGATCTCAACCAGCTCCACGTCGAAGACCAGCGGCTTGCCGGCCAGGGGATGGTTGGCGTCGAGGGTCACCACCTCGTCGTCCACGGCGGTGACGTTGACTCGAAGGTTCTGGCCGTTGGGCTGCTGGACCTGAAGGACCTGGCCGATCTCCGGGGTAATGTGCTCGGGGAAGCTCTCCCGCTTCACCTCCGCCACCAGCTCATCCCGCTGAGGGCCGTAGCCCGCTTCGGGCTCGACGCTGACCCGCTTCTTCTCACCCTCGCTCATTCCGATGATCCCGTTTTCGAACCCGGGGATGATTTGCCCCTCGCCGATGGCAAACTCCAGCGGCTGGTTCTCCTGGGACTGATCGAAAACGCTGTCGTCCTCAAGACGACCCGTGTAATGGACCTTTACGGTGTCTCCCTGCTGTGCCTGTTTCATGATGACTCCTTTTTAATAATCAAAGGTTGAAAGATAGTACCGAGGCTTTCATATCCGGCCGGAGCTGTAAAGGATTTTCCGCCCCGTGGTTGGATCTGATATCTAATATAATCGGCCGTTGCGGCTCGGGGCATGGGGCGAAACCCCCATTTCGGGACGGTGGATGCCCTATTTTCCGTTTTCATGCCGCACCGCCCGATCCAACTGATGGACGGCCTACCGTCCCATCATCCCGGAAATGGGCAGTCCGCCCCATTTCCGCCATCACGGCCCCTTGATATCCTGGCTCATGACAGTGCATTGGATGAATCCACGCCACGGCGCGTTAAGGACGCCGCCGGGAAAGGACGCGACCGATTACCCATGGAACCTTATGTCTATCCCTTTGACGCACTCGGCTCGGACCGGGTTGCCGAGGTCGGGGGCAAAAATGCCTCCCTGGGCGAGATGATCCGGACTCTGACGGAGGCATCCATCCGGGTCCCGGACGGCTTTGCCACCACGGCCGACGCCTACCGGGTATTTCTGGAAGAAAACGACCTGAAAGATGCCGTCGCCGGGGCCCTGGCGGAGCTGGACCGGGGCGAGGCGTCCCTGTCGGATACCGGCCAGTGGATTCGCCGGCGGATGCGCCGGGCCGAGCTTCCTCCGGCGGTGGCCCAGGCGGTCCGCCGGGCATACGCCGACCTCTGTGGTCAGTACAACAAGGGAGGCGTGGACGTGGCCGTCCGGAGCAGCGCCACCGCCGAGGACCTCCCCGACGCGAGCTTTGCCGGACAGCAGGAGACCTTTTTAAACGTCACCGGCGAGGACGAGGTTCTGGATGCCTGCCGGAGGTGCTTTGCATCGCTTTTCACCGACCGGGCCATTGCCTACCGCCGGGAAAAGGGGTTCGACCACATGGATGTGGCCCTGTCGGTGGGGGTTCAGAAGATGGTCCGGGCCGACAAGGCCGGGGCCGGGGTGATGTTCTCCATCGACACCGAGACCGGCTTTCCCGACGTCGTCCTCATTGACGGGGCCTGGGGCCTCGGGGAAAGCGTGGTTCAGGGGACCGTGACGCCGGACGAGTACCGGGTCTTCAAGCCGCTTTTGGACCGGGAGGGATGCCGGCCGATCATTGAAAAGACCCTCGGGGAAAAGGCCCGGAAAATGGTCTATGCCAAAGGAACCAGCCGGACCACCCGGACCGTGGAGACCCTCAAGCGGGAACGGCGGGCCTTTGTCCTGTCCGATGCGGAGATCCTGACCCTGGCCCGCTGGGCCGTGGCCATCGAGGATCATTACGGCCGGCCCATGGACATGGAATGGGCCAAGGACGGCGAAACCGGGGACCTCTACATCGTCCAGGCCCGGCCCGAGACGGTCTGGTCCCTGAAGGGATCGGCCCGCCTGACCCAGTACCACCTCACGGAAACCGGGGAGCAACTGGCCGCCGGGATGAGCATCGGCGACGCGGTGGCGGCGGGTCCGGCCGCGGTGATCCGGGACGCTTCGGAGATCGACCGGTTTCCCGACGGCGCGGTCCTGATCACCGAGATGACCGACCCCGACTGGGTTCCGGTGATGAAGCGGGCCGCGGCGGTGGTCACCGAGGCCGGGGGGCGGACCTGCCACGCGGCCATTGTCAGCCGGGAGCTGGGGATTCCGGCCATTGTGGGCACCGGGGATGCCACCGAAAAGGTCTCCGGCGGCGAGACGGTCACCGTCTCCTGTGCCGAGGGCGAGGCCGGGATTGTCTATCGGGGCGAGCTGGCCTACGAAACCCGGGAGATCGACCTGACCTCGGTCCCGGAAACCCGGACCCGGATCATGATGAACATGGCCAGCCCCGAAGCCGCTTTCCGGTGGTGGCGGCTCCCGAACCGGGGGATCGGCCTGGCCCGGATCGAGTTTATCATCAACAACGCCATCCAGGTCCATCCCCTCGCCCTGCTCCGCTACGACGAGATCAAAGACAAGGCGACCCGGAAGACCATCCGGGAGCTGACCCGGGGCTATTCCGACCGGGGTGAATACTTTGTTGACAATCTGGCCCGGGGGATCGCCAAGATTGCGGCGGCCGGCTATCCCCATCCGGTGATCGTCCGGATGAGCGACTTCAAGACCAACGAATACGCCGACCTGATCGGCGGCCGGGCTTTCGAGCCGACCGAGGCCAACCCCATGCTCGGGTTCCGGGGGGCCTCACGGTATTACAGCCCCCACTACCGGGACGGGTTCGCCCTGGAATGCCGGGCGGTCCGCCGGGTCCGGGAAACGATCGGGTTCGACAACCTCATCGTGATGATCCCCTTTTGCCGGACCATCGACGAGGCTGACCGGGTTCTGGCGGTGATGGCCGAGGAAGGCTTGATCCGGGGAAAGGCCGGCCTCGAGGTCTATGTCATGGCCGAAATCCCCGCCAACATCATTCTCGCCTCGGAATTCGCCGAACGGTTCGACGGCTTTTCCATCGGCTCCAACGACCTGACCCAGCTCATCCTCGGGATCGACCGGGATTCGGCCGAGCTCTCCGACCTCTTTGATGAACAAAACGAGGCGGTGAAGCGGGCGGTGGCCGACCTCATCGAGAGAGCCCACGCCGCCGACCGGAAGGTGGGGATTTGCGGGCAGGCCCCCAGCGACCATCCCGACTTCGCCGCCTTTCTGGTGACCGCCGGGATCGATTCCATCTCCCTGTCCCCGGACAGCGTCATGGAGGTGACGGAGCGGGTGGCCGAGGTGGAGGCCGGCGGGAACGGTGGCACCCCATGAACCTGAAGGTCCTCTTGCCCGACTCGGTGGCCCTCGAGGTCGAGACCGACCGGATCAGCGCCGAAGCCCAAAACGGGGCCTTTACCCTTCTCCCCCGTCACATCGACTTCGTGACGGCCCTGGTTCCGGGGATTTTAGCCTATGCTGATGCCGAGGGCGACGGGACGGCCTACCTGGCCGTGGACGAGGGAATCCTGGTGAAGCAGGGCGCCGAGGTCCGGGTTTCGACCCGCCGGGCGGTCCACGGGCCGCTTGAACGGCTCCAGGAGACCGTGGAAACCGAGCTCAAGGTGATCGACGACCGGGAGCGGGCCATGCGAACCGCGTCGGCGAAAATCGAGGCGAGCTTTGTCCGCCGGTTCGTGGAGATCGAAGGTGCCTGATCGCGAAACATGGCCAAAGACCGTGGGGCGGAAGGCGAGTCGGAAGCTCAAGCGCCGGGCCGAAGGCCGGCGGGGGGTCTGGTTCGGCCTCGGGATGTTCGGGCTGGTGGGCTGGTCGGTGGCGATCCCCACGGTCGCCGGGGTCGCCCTCGGGGCCTGGATCGACTCCGCCTGGCCGAGCCGCTATTCGTGGACCCTCATGCTCCTGTTCATCGGGGTGGTCGTCGGCTGCTTAAACGCCTGGTACTGGGTGACCCGTGAGGGCGGCCGTGACTGAGATCGACTATCCGGTCCTGATCCTCCTCACCGGCGCGGTGCTGGCCGTGGCCATCCCGGTGAAGGGGCTTCTGGAGCGGACCCCGGTGCCCCCGCTGGTGGGCTTTCTCCTCATGGGCCTGGGGCTCCGGCTGGCCGACGACCACTGGGGGCTGTTCGGCACCGACGCATTGGAGGTCTTCCGGTATCTTGCCAAGGTCGGGGTGGTGATGCTCCTCTTCCGGATCGGCATCGAGAGCAACATCCGGGGGCTGCTAACTCAGCTCCGGCGGGCGACCCCCGTCTGGGTGGCCAACGTGGTGGTCTGCGGGGTTTTGGGTTTTTGGGCCGCCTATTCCCTTCTGGGGATGACCCTCTTGACGAGCCTGGTGGTGGCCACGGCCATGACCGCCACTTCGGTGGGAATCTCGGTGGCCGTCTGGGAGCGAACCGGGGCTCTGGACTCGCCGGACGGCGAGCTCCTTATCGACGTGGCCGAGCTGGACGACATCTCAGCGGTGATCCTGATGGCGCTCCTGTTCGCGGTCCTGCCCACGATCCGGACGGAGGGGATCGGCTGGAGCTTATTGCCGGTAATCGGCCGGACCGGCGGGATCTTCCTGGCGAAGCTCGTGGGGTTCGGCGGGACCTGCATCCTCTTTGCTCATTTTCTTGAGGAGCCCATCACCCGGACCTTCCGCCGGATCTGTCCCCGGCCGGACCTGATGCTCCTGGTGGTGGGGATCGGCCTGATCTTTGCCGCCCTGGCCGGGATGATGGGGTTTTCCCTGGCCATCGGGGCCTTTTTCGCCGGGCTGGTCTTCAGCCGGGACCCGGAGTCGGTGAAGCTGGAGGGGGCCGTCTTGCCCCTTTATGCGCTGTTTACCCCGTTTTTTTTCATCGGGATTGGTCTGGACCTCGACCCCGGCTCCCTCACCGCCGCCGCGACCGCCGGGGGGATTTTGCTCCTCGTCGCGGTGGGGACCAAGCTGATCGCCAACGGGCTGCCGGTGGCGGCCATGCGGGGAGCGAAAGCGGGGGTTCTGGTGGGGGTGAGCATGGTTCCCCGGGCGGAGATCTCGATGATCATCATGCACAAGGGCCTGCGTCTGGGCGACTGGGCGGTGACCTCTCGAGCCTTCGGGGCCACGGTGGTGGTTAGCGCCGTGACCTGCATGACCGCCCCCCTCGTGGTCCGGTCGCTGTTGGACCGTTGGCCCCGGAAAGGAGCCAAAA
>CAYNGG010000215.1:0-7021 GCA_964396575.1 uncultured Desulfobacteraceae bacterium
GGTCCCACGCCCCCTTCCATACCACGCCCGCTTCCGGGTTTCAATGACGGGACCGGGATGAAAGGATCGGGCGGAAACCGCCGGAGGCGGGACGAGGTGACCAACATCCTTTCCCAATCCGTCACTGAGATCTTCCGGAATCGGCACCCCGTTGCCCTCTCCAAACCGACCGGACAGTCATTTTTTGACATCCTCTTCATTCTAACGCAACGCTAATAAAAGAATTAACCATTTATTTTTCAAAACTTAGAAATAATTTTAAGCTCAGCTTGACAACGGGTCCGGCGGTCTATATTTTTGACCGGTCGGTCGGGAATGGGGTGTTCCCGTTTCCGGGGCATTGCCTGGGGATGAGCCGCCCGGCAAGCGAGGGTCAATGAGATGACGAGAATGGGGTTTAAGGCTCACCCCGGCGAGGAGACATGGCGGGCAGAGTAAAGGATCAGGAGAAAGCGCGGCTGATCGCGGCGGAGGCGCTCCGGTGTTTCGGCGAGAAGGGATACGGCGCCACCAGCGTCGAGGAGATCGCCCGGGGCGCGGGGGTCGGCAAGGGCAGCGTCTATACCTATTTCAAGACCAAGGACGACCTCTTTATCGCCGCCATCACCAGTTGGCTCGACCGGTACCACAAGACCATCGACGGCTTGATGACGGCGATCCCGGACCCGGTCCGGCGGCTGAAGCGGATCGTGACCTTATGCGCGGAGCTTTTCGACCCGGACAACCCGGAGACGCTCCGGATCGCCTTTGAGATGTTAAAGCAGGCCATGACGGTGGGGGGAGTGCTTCACAAGCGGCGACACATCCTCAAGGAGCTGGGTCTCAACATGCGGCGCAACGTCCAGGACACCTTGCTCGAAGGGGTTTCCGCCGGGATCTTCCGGCCCGAGATCGCCCGGGATACGGAGAAGATCGCCATCAACCTGTTGGCCTATCTGGACGGGATCATGCTCCACGCCATGGTCTCGGACCGGTATTTTGACCTCAACACCCAGATCGAATCCTTTATGGAGATGCTCATGAGCCAATTGCTGGTAATGACCGGGAGGGAGTCATGAATCTAAGAGGAATTTGCCGGACCGCCGTGGTCCTGATGATCTGCCTGGGGGCGGCCGGGCCGCTCTGGGCTCAGACGGGCCGGGTGTACAGCCTGACCGACCTCTACCGGATCGCCCTGTCGCGGTCGGAGGCCATCGGGATCGCCGAGTATGACGCGGCCATCGCCGAGCGGGGCCGGGACAAGGCCCGGGCCGCGCTCCGGCCGGGGGTGACGGCGTTTGGAAGCCACACCCGGTACAGCGAGGACAAGACGGCGGGGGGGATGTCGGTCCAGCCGTCGTGGACCGCCCAGTGGGGGGTTCAACTGAGCCAGTCGGTGACCTTGAACGGCCGGGAGTGGAAGTCTCTCCGGGCGGCCGAGCGGGACATTGACCGGGCCGGATACGACCTTGACACGGTCCGGGCGAACCAGCTCTTCGACGTGGCCACCGCGTATTACGACGTCCTCAAGGCGATCAAGGCGGTGGAGATCACCGGGGCCAATGTCCGGCGCCTGATCACCCATCTGGATGCCGTCAAGGCCCGGCTGGAGCTGGAGGACGTGGCCAAGACCGCTCTTTACCGGGCCGAGGCCGAGCTCTCTCAGGCCCAGGCCGACCGGATTTCGGCGGAAAACGGGCTGAAGCTGGCCCAGGCCGTCCTCGCCCGGGTGACGGGGCTGCCCCGGATCGACCGGATCGAAGACCCGGGGCTCCGGGAGTCCCTGACCTTTTCAGCGCGCCTGGCGAGTCTGAAGCGGACCGCCCTGGCCAACCGGCCGGAGCTGAAAAGCCGGGAGGTTCAGGCGGAGATGGCCGAAACCGGGATCGAGATCGCCAAGAGCGCCTACTGGCCGGTGGTCACCGCCGAAGGGACCTATCTGGACACCGCCCAGGACCCGGAGTCCGACTTTACGGCCGATGACAGCCTGTCCGTCGGGGTGACGGTCTCGATGCCGCTTTACGACGGCGGGACCCGGCGGGCCGACGTGGCCGAGGCCCGGGCCCGTCGCCGCCAGAGTCGTCTTGGGATCGCGGCGACGGCCAAGTCCATCGCCGTCGAGGTGGAGCGGGTTTTTCTGGAGCTTAAAACCCACGCCGGGGTCCTGACCTCGCTCAAGGACCAGCTCCGCTCGTCCCAGGAGAATTTCCGGGCGGTCTCCCGGCAGTTCGAGTACGGCCTGGCCACCAGCGTGGATGTGATGGACGCCAACACCGTCCTGGTCACCTCGGAAAAGCGGCTGATCGAATCGCGATACGATTTTCAACTGGGCCTGCTCAAGCTGAAGCGGGCCACGGGAACCTTTTTAAGCGGGGTGGAGGCGACCCTGAACGGAGGGGGCGATGGAGCCCGATAAAACGGAGATGACGCCGGAAATGGAAACAGAACGGGAACCACGGGGCCGCCGCTGGCTGAAGTGGATCTGGGGGGTTTTGCCCACCCTGGCCCTGGTCTGCCTGGTGATGGTTATTGGATTGCTCTTCATGCGGATCAAGTCCGAGGGCGAGGTTCTGGAGGCCCGGAAAAAGGCGGCGGTCAAGGAGGTCCCGGCGGTGAACGTGGTGACCTTCGAGGTCTCCCCGGCGCCCATCCGGGAAAAGATCAGCCTGCCCGGGACCACCGAGCCCTGGGTTCGGCTCACGGTGGTGGCCGAGGTCCCCGGAAAGGTATTGGAGAAGCGGGTATCCGAGGGCGATACGGTGAAATCGGGGCAGGTTCTGGCCGTGATCGACGACCGGGATTACGCCCACCTTTACCGGTCGGCCAAGGCAACCTACGAGACGGCCCGGTCCACTCTGGAGCGGCTGAAAAAGCTCCAGAAGGGACAGCTCAGCACCCGGAGCCAGCTTGACGAGGCCACCGCCCAGGTGGAAAACGCCCGGGCCGCCATGGACACGGCGGCCTTGAACCTCGAACGATGCACCATCCGGGCGCCCCAGGCCGGGGAGGTCAACGATCTGCCCATTGAGGAAGGCCACTATTTGAACGTCGGCGACCCGGTGGCCCGGATCATCCAGATGGACCGGCTCAAGGTCCGGGTGGGGATTCCCGAATCGGACGTGGACGCGGTGCGCCGGGTGGAGGCCTTCAACGTGACCATCGACGCCTTGAACGGCCGGGAATTGACGGCCCGGAAGCGGTTTCTCTCCAAGACGGCCGACCCGGCGGCCCGGGTTTACAACCTCGAGCTGGCCCTCGAAAACCCGGACCGGGCGGTCCTGCCGGACATGTTCGCCCGGGTGACCATTGTCAAGCGGGAGGTGGCCGACGGCCTGTCGATCCCGCTCTACTCGGTGATCAATCGAGACGGCCGGAACCAGGTTTTCGTGGCTGAAGACGGAGTGGCCCGGTCCCGGCCGGTCGAGCTGGGGCTTCAGGAGGGCTGGCGGGTGGAGATCAAAAAAGGTTTGAAATCGGGCGACCGGGTGATCGTGGTGGGCCACCGGGGCGTGAGCGACGACCAGAAGATCTCGGTGGTCCGATCGGTAACCGACATTTCGGAGGTGAGGCTCTAGGACCATGAAAGTGCCCGACTTAGCCATTCAAAACCGGATCAGCGTCCTGGTCCTGGCGGTCATCATCTTCGTGATGGGGACCTACTGCTATCTGGCCCTGCCCCGGGAGAGCGCCCCGGACATCACCATCCCCAACGTCTTTGTGAGCACGGCTTACAAGGGCGTGGCATCCTCGGACATCGAGACCTCGATCACCATCCCCATCGAAAAGAAGCTCAAGGGGCTGGAGCGGGTGAAGAAAATCCAGTCGGTCTCCGCCGAGGGGATCAGCCAGATCAACATCGAGTTCATCCCCGGCACCGACATCGACGACGTGCTCCAGAAGGTGAAGGACAAGGTGGATGAGGCCAAGGGCGAGCTTCCCACCGACCTGGAAAACGACCCGGTGGTCTTCGAGGTCAACTTTTCGGAGATGCCCATCGTGGTTTACTCCCTGTCCGGGACCAGCGGAATCCCCACGCTAAAGGAGATCGCCGACGACCTGAAGGACGACATCGAGTCCATCAACGGGGTTCTCGAGGCGGAGGTGACCGGCGGCCTGGAGCGGGAGATCCGGATCGAGGTGGACCCGGACAAGCTCGCCTACTACCGGATTCCCATCACCGCGCTCCAGCGGGTGGTCAGCAGCGAAAATCAGAACACCTCGGGCGGGACCATCACCCTGGGCGACGGCCGATATCAGCTCCGGGTTCCCGGAGAATTCGCCGCCCCCGAGGACATTTACGGGCTGGTGATCTCCTCGCATGAGGGCCGGCCCATCTATTTAAAGGACCTGGCCACCGTCCAGGACGGGTTCAAGGATGAGACCAGCCGGTCCCGGCTGGACGGCCGGGAGGCGGTGAGCATCTCGGTGAAAAAGCGGGCCGGGGAGAACATCATCGCCATCAGCGATAAGATCGACGCGCTTATCGACCGCGAGTCCCTCACCTGGCCGACCGGAACCCGGATCACCAAGCTGATGGACCAGGCCAAGGACATCCGGCTGATGGTGGCCGATCTCGAGAACAACATCCTGTCGGGCCTTATCCTGGTGGTGGTGGTCCTTCTGTTCGCTTTGGGATTCCGGAACGCGGTCCTGGTGGGGCTGGCCATCCCCTTTTCCATGCTCCTGTCCTTCATGGTCCTCTACGCCCTCGAGATCACCTTGAACATGGTGGTCCTTTTTTCCCTGACCCTGGCGCTCGGGATGCTGGTGGACAACGCCATTGTCATCGTGGAAAATATTTACCGGTACATGGAGCAGGGGGTGGGCCGGATCGAGGCGGCCATGAAGGCCACCGGCGAGGTGGGCTGGCCGGTGATCGGGTCAACCATGACGACCCTGGCGGCCTTTTTCCCGATGGTCTTCTGGCCGGGGATCATGGGCGAGTTCATGAGCTATCTGCCCATCACCCTCATCGTCACCCTCTCTTCGAGCCTCTTTGTGGCCCTGATCATCAACCCGGCCCTGGCCGCCTTTTTCATCCGGGTCAAGTCCCCGCAAACGAATCGGTCCGCTTCGGAGATCGAGGCGGCCGGGGAGCAGCCGACCCCCATCAAGGGCCGGGTCATGCGGGCCTACGCGGCGATTTTAAACGGCGCTTTGCGTCACCGGGTTCCGGTGATCCTGATCGCCTTCGCCGGCCTGGTCATCCTCTTCCAGGTCTGGGTCCTGGTGGTGGGTCTGGAAAAGCCGGTGGAATTCTTCCCCAAGATCGACCCCAAAAACGTTTACGTCAACATCGATCCGCCCGAAGGGGCTGATATCGACTACATCGACCGGCTGGTGAAGCGGGTGGAGCTGGCGGTCCTTGGGGAGGAAAAGCAAGGGGCGTTTTCCGAGGCGGCCTACGACCAGGCATATCAGCCCCGACGGCACGTCCGGGCCGGGGGCGGGTTCTTTGAAGGCCCCGGCGACCTGGACAACACCGAGCACATCTACGCCAAGGTGGTGGAAACGGCCGGCGGCGGCAGCTCCTTTGACCAGAACATGCCCAACCATATCGGCATCCAGTTCGTGGACATGAAGGACCGGCGTCACACGTCGGCCCGGGACGTCGAGACCATCCGGAAGCGGGTCCAGGGGATCGCCGGGGCGCGGATCACCGTGGACGAGCAGGATGAGGGCCCGCCCACCGGCGCCCCCATCAACATCGAGGTCTCCGGCGACGACTTCCGGATTCTGGGCCGGCTGGCCGAGGAAATCCGGTCGGCCGTCGAGCGGATTCCCCATGTTGAGGACGTCCGGGACGATTACGTGGCCGGGATTCCTTCCATCCAGGTCCGGATCGACCGGCAAAAGGCCGCCCTCTTCGGGCTTACCACCGAGTCCATCGGGTTTGCCCTGAAAACCGCCTACAACGGGCTTGAGGTCTCCACCTACCGGGAAGGGGACGAGGACTACGACATCACGGTGAAGCTCCCGGAGACCGACCGGACCGTGACCGACGTGCTCCACAAGCTCATGATCCCGGCCCCGTCGGGACAACTGGTCCCCCTGACCACCCTGGCGACCATCAGCTTCTCCGGAAGCCTGGGGGATATCATCCGGGTGAATCACGAGCGGGTGGTGACGGTCCGGGCCAACGTGGACGAGACCCGGATTCCGGGACCCGTGGCCCGGGCGGAGGCGGAAAAGCTCCTGGCCGGACACCCGCTCCCGGCCGGATACCGAATCCAGTTCACCGGCGAGACCGAGCATCAACAGGAGTCCCAGGAATTCCTCTCGAGGGCCTTTCTCATCGCGGTCTTTCTGATCTTCCTGATCCTGGTGACCCTGTTCAACTCCATCTCCCAGCCCCTGATCATCCTCACCTCGGTGATCCTCTCCCTGGGCGGGGTTTTTCTCGGGCTGACGGTGATCGGATCGCCGTTCGGGATCATCATGTCCGGGGTGGGCCTGATCTCCCTGGCCGGAGTGGTGGTGAACAACGCCATCGTCCTCATCGACTACACCAACAAGCTCCGGGACAAGGGGATGTCGGTGAGCGCGGCGGTCCTGGCGGCCGGGGCCACCCGGCTCCGGCCGGTGATCCTCACCGCCATCACCACCATCCTGGGACTGCTCCCCATGGTGACCGGGATCTCCTACGACTTCCACGAGATGTCCCTGTCCCTGGTGAGCGAATCCACCCAGTGGTGGCGGTCCATGGCCATCGTGGTGATCTTCGGGCTGATGATCGCCACCTTTTTAACCCTGGTGGTGGTCCCGGTCCTCTATTCGCTCCTGGTCTCGACCGCCGAGCGGCTGGAATCGGCCGCCGCCCGCATCCGCCGGCTCTACTGGAAGCCGTTTGAGCGAAGCGGGGTTGAGACCTGAGGCGAGAGCGCCGCACGCCGGTGCGGTTCAGCCCCGAAAAGGACCAAAGGGACCCAAAGGACGGAAGGGTAGGCTGGAACCACCCCTGGGAGCGCCTCGCGCCAGTGCGGTTCAGCCCCGAAGGGGCGAAACATACCAGACCGGGGCGAAGCCCCGGTTGGCTCAAGGG
>CAYNGG010000216.1:0-6977 GCA_964396575.1 uncultured Desulfobacteraceae bacterium
TAGTGCCCATCCATAAATGGCCAATTTGCCCGATACCTGTGTTGCGCTCAAAATTTTATCCTCGAAATATCAGACATATGCCTGTGGTAAAATTTTTCGCGCGCCTCCGTCTCGACCAAATTTTCCGGTTTCTGGATGGGCACTAAATAAATGCCCGAGCACCGGGGCTTCGCCCTCGTCGTTCTACACAGGCAGGGGCGACCGGCCGGGCGTCCCTACTCGCGGAAACGCTTCAGGCCCGTGGGAGCGCGGACTTCCAGCCCGCAAACAAGCGGGCGAGACGCCCGCGCTCCCAGGGGAAGCCAACATGTTGAACCCGATGGGGAAAGGGCGAAGGAGGGGATTGATCAAGACGCCTCGGGCCTAAGCTGACCTAAGCCCCCTATCCATCCTTTCCTTGGTTTTAAAACCTCAGGGGGCTCGATATTTCCGTGGAAGCATCCCTATCGCCCCATCCGAACGGCCCGGACATAGCCGGTGCTGTGCTGTCCGAGGTAGCTGATGTAGCCTTTTCTGAAGCTGATCCCCCAGTTGGCACGGGCGGATCGCTGGTCGGCGCTCCAGCACCAGTACCACTGGTCGGTGGGCCGGCCGAACACCGGGTCCATGTAGAAACCGGTCCACTGCCGCCGCTGCTTTTTCAGGGTCCACAGCTCGGCGAGCGTCGGCAGCCGCCAGTCTCGAAACCCTCCGAATCCGCGCTGGTTCAGACTCCGGACGTACTGCCGGGCCTCGCCATAATTCATAAACCTTGATGATCCGGATTTCTCCCACATCAGTCCGGTCGCCCGGTCGTAAACGATGCCGTTGCCCGGCACCACAAAATCGTTGCGAACATTTCGGAGCGCCAATGCGCCTTTGGACTCGGCTAGTCTCGGCGAGCTCCGGACCTGATATCGGCGATGGCGGGAGGCCGTAAGGGTCACATCCTTTGGCAACGGGTTGAGGTCAACGGTGAGGATGCGGTCTTCGTCGGTGATCTCCACCCACTGGTTGTGGGTCTCGAAGCCGGGATGAGAGGCCCTGACGTGGTACCGGCCGGGGGGCAACTGGATGCCCGGCTGATAGACCGGCACGATGTTCATGATTTTGACGATGGCCTCGGCCGGCGTAGGGCGAATCGTCAGGCCGTGGGTGTCCACCGACGCCAGCATCGTTTCCCCGCCGCCTTTTCCTTCGGGCACCGGCGCCCCCTTCAGGGCAACGGCGTGACGCAGGTCCGCGTCGGTCACCGCAATGGCTTCGTGATAGGGCTCGTAACCGTCCCTGGTGACCTCGATCCGATACTGGCCCGGTGGCAAACGGATTCCCGGCTCGTAGTCCGTCTCGAGGTCCGGCATCCGGACTTCGGCGTCCTCGGGCGTTGTTTCGACGGTTACCGCGTATCGCACTGCCTTAAGCTCGATTGCGAGCGCTTCGGGCTTGCTGGTGATTTCCACTTCGGCGGTTCCGGTTCGGTATCCTGGTTTGTCGGCCGTCACCCGGTAGTGCCCCGCCGGGAGGAGAACCCCCGGCTCGTAAGGAATGTCCGTGTCGGGGAGCCGGACTTCGGCGTCGTCAGGGCTTACCTCCACGTAGAGCGGATAGACCGATGGCTCGAGGACCACCGGATCGGTGACCACCGGGCCGTCGGTGATCTCGACGATCCGCCGCTCGGCCTGATACCCTTCCCTGGCCACGATCACCGTGTAGCGCCCGGCCGGCAGAATCACTCCCGGGGAGTAGGTCGCCTTGCCGTAGAGCAGCCAGACGGCGGCGTCGGCCGGCTCGACGGGCACGGTCAGACTGTATTGTCGTTCGGCAAAGGGGGAAAACGGCAGGAATCGCAGCCCGGCCGCGATCACGCCGCCGATAAAGGTCAGGGTGACCAGGGCCGATGCCCATTTCCGCCATGCGTCGTCTGATATTTTCCGGTTGGTTTTCAATCCGTCCATCACCTCTTGATACAATCCATCAGGTAGTTGACATGGTGGTTGCCCCCCAGGGAGTAACGCCGCCGGAAGGGGTTGTAGTGGAGCCCCGTGAGGTCCCGCCGGGCCAGCCCGCTCGCCTCGGCCCAGACGGTCAGCTCAGCGGGGCGGATAAACCGGCGGTAGGTATGCGTGCCCCGGGGGACGAACCGGAGTAGATATTCGGCCGCCACGATGGCGAAAAGAAAGGATTTGGGGTTCCGGTTGAGAGTGGCAAAGACGAGGTGGCCGCCCGGCCGAACCAGGGCGGCGCAGGCCCGGACGGTCGAGGCGGGGTCGGGAACGTGCTCCAAAAGCTCGAGACAGGTCACGATGTCGAAACCGGCCGGATGGCGGGCCGCCATCTCCTCGGCGGTGGCCCTCTGGTAGTCCACGGACAGCCCGGATCTGGCCAGATGGGTTCGAGCCGCCGCCAGTGGAGCCGCCCCGGCGTCGATCCCGGTGACGATTGCGCCCCTTCGGGCCATCCCTTCCGACAGGAGCCCGCCTCCGCAGCCCACGTCGATCACGTGCCGGTCCCGGAGCCCGGCGTGGGATTCGATATAGTCGAGCCTCAGCGGGTTGATGTCGTGGAGCGCTTTATAGGCCCCGTGCCGGTCCCACCAGAACGCGGCAGCGGCCGCGAACTTGTCGATCTCCCGGGCGTCAACATTGGCGGGGGCGTGGCCGTTGGTTACCACAACCGCGTCTTTCCGATGCGGCGGGGCTTTACGATCCCGCCGGTGACGGGTATAGTGCCGGACGGCCGGCCGAGGGCCGCTATCTGAAAACCCCGGCTCCCGCCGCCGGATGGGGGCCGGATTGTCCGTAACCGTTGCAAACGATGGAGATGCCCATTCACCTGTTTGGACTCACCCGGGACGAGCTCACCGCCGAGCTGTCGCGCCGTTACGGCCGGGGCCGTTACCATGCGGCGGCCCTCTATCGAGAGATTTTTCAACGGGGCAACCCCGACTGGCACCGGGCTCCGGAATTCGTGGCATCCCCGAAGCTGACCCGCCCTCTGCGAGAGGCGCTCGACGCCGCCATCCCGGAGCCCTGGCGGACGGTCCGGGACGGGTCGGTGACCAAGCTGGTTACCCGGCTCGACGACGGCGCCCGAATCGAGTCGGTGGTCATTCCGGGGCACGGCCGGGCGACCCTCTGCGTCTCCTGTCAGGTGGGCTGTCGGATGGGGTGCGTGTTCTGTGAAACCGGCCGGATGGGGCTCCACCGGAATCTTTTGGCCCATGAGATCGTCGGGCAGGTGATGACCGCCCGGTTCCGTCTGGGCGTGCCGGTCCGCAACGTCGTTTTTATGGGGATGGGGGAGCCCTTTGACAATTTCGAAGCGGTGATGAACGCGGTCCGGGTGATCCGCGAGCCGGCCGGCCTCCGGATCGCTCCCCGGCACATGACCGTCTCCACCGCCGGAATCGTCCCCGGGATCTTCCGGCTGGCCGAAATGCCGCCGCCCCGTCCGAAGCTGGCCGTCTCGCTCAACGCCGGAGACGACGCCACCCGATCTCGCCTGATGCCGGTCAACCGCCGCTACCCGATGGATGACCTCGGGGCCGCCCTCGGGGCTTATACCAAGGCGACCGGAGCGGCGATCCTCGTCGAATACGTCCTGATCCGGGGGGTCAATGACGGGCCGGCGGATGCCCGTGCCGCCGCCCGGTTTCTGGAGCCCTTCGATGCCAAGGTCAACCTGATCCCCTGCAATCCGGGAAGGGATGGCGATGCCGGCGGGCATTCCACGCCCCCGCCGGATGCCGTGGACCGGTTTGCTCGCTGGCTGGTCGCCGAGGGGGTGTTTGTCCGCGGGCGGTCGCCCCGGGGAAGGGGCGTGATGGCCGCCTGCGGACAACTGGGCGGTGGTGGGATTAGGGACTAACGTGGCACTTGGAACAGCTTGTGGGGGCGGATCGGGTGTTGTTGGCCGTGTTGAATTCCTTGTGGCAGTCCGTGCAATTATCATGAAGTGCCTCGGCGTGATACTGGAGCCGCTCCGGGTCAGTCAATTCGGGGGCGTCACGACCCTTGGGGGCCTCACCGGGCTGGTCGTGGCATTCGAAGCAGCTTAAAACCTCGTCGCCTTTGACCAGATCGGTTAGCGGCTCCCCGTCTTCGTTGTGGTGGCAATCGCCGCAGCCGGAGCCGTAGTCGTCCACGTGAGCGGCGTGGGTAAACTGCACAATGGTCTTATTGTGCTCGTAATCGGCCTGCATGGCGATATTGGCGGGAAAGCCTTCCACTGCCTCCTCGCCTTCCCCTCCGCCGAACCCTTCCTGAACCACCTTAGCCGCATCGATGAGGAGGTCCTCGGGGGGCTCCCACTCAATTGTCGCTTGGGCTTCGGGCTCCTCCGCCGAAACCGCTGGGCGGGTGTAGAAGTCCGGAAAGGGGTGAAAAGTTGAGATGGAGATGAAGAGGGCCAGAGCGATGACCACACCGCCGGCCATCAGAAGTACTGTCCGTCTGTTCATGTAAAACCTCCTCTTTGGGTCAAGCCGTTATTGGAAGTCCAGTCGTCAAAGCTGAAGAGATCCCTCTGTTTTCCCACAGCCGTTGCTCCAAGCCCTTTATACCAAAATTGAAACGGTGTCAAAGGCTTTATGATCTCAAGAGGCGTCGGCGGTGGCCGGCGTCACCTTTACTTTCCCCCGGGATGCTGATATAGTCAGGAATTGGTATCGGACGGGGACCGTCAGTGGCGATCCCCGGCGGCCCCGAAACACCGGGCGCCCGGACATCCATTTTCAGCGTGAGGACCTTTTGGCGATGAGCGACTGTCCCTGCGGATCGAGCCTGACTTATGACGACTGCTGCGGCCCCTATATCGCCGGGGAGCGGCCCGCTCCCACGGCCGAGGCCCTGATGCGATCCCGGTACACGGCCTATGCCACCCGGGCGGTGGACTACCTGTTTGACACCACCCATCCCCGGCGCCGGAAGCACTCCGACCGGGAGTCGATTCGCCAGTGGGCCGAAAAGACGAGCTGGCGGGGCCTCCAGATCCATCAAGTGGAAGGCGGCGGCCCCGATGACCAGGATGGGATGGTCACCTTCACGGCCGACTACACCGAGGACGGCGAGGACCGGCGGCACGAGGAGGTGGCCCGGTTCAAACGGGAAAACGGCCTCTGGTGCTTCTATGACGGCAAGGCCCCCGGTCAGGCTCAGGTGGTCCGCGAGGCCCCCAAGGTCGGCCGGAATGCCCCGTGTCCCTGCGGCAGCGGGAAGAAATTCAAGAAATGCTGCGGCCCCTGAGACCGCCGGCCTCCACGGCGGGGGCCGATCCCCCGGACTATCTTAGATGACCGACAGACTCCACGTTCCCCGGCAGGTGACGACCATTATCGTTTACGGGCGCCCGCCCCTGGTCTTTGGCGGGATGCTCTGCGCCATGGGGGTCATGTGGACCCAGAGCCCGTCCCTTTACATGCTCGGGGTCTCCCTTCTCGGCATTTCCATGACCTTCGACGTGGTGGACGGCTGGTTTGCCGCCCGGTACACCCCTCATCCCATTATGGCTCACTTAGCCGACCGGATCATGGACAAGGTGGTCTTTTCCATCATCTTCCCGGTGGTGGCCGCCGGGATGATGTGGCGCCTGAGCGTCGCCGATCTTCCGGCGGCGCGGCTCGAGCTGCTCCACGCCATGTTCGTCCTGGTTATCTGCGTGGTGGTCCTCGTCCGGGACAACTTCGCCCACTTCATCCGTCGGTTTTCAGGAACCAAGGGGCCTGAGCCCGAGCCGAGCGAGTTCACCCGGCTTCGGACCACCGTGGCCGCTCCGGTGGCGGTCCTCCTTTATGCCCACGCCTTCTGTGTTCCCGGCGGACCGGAGACGGCGGTTTACCAGGCCTATGTCTGGGTCGGCTCCTTTCCCATCCGGACCCTCTTTTTCATCGAGATCCTGTTTCTGATCATCAACCTCGGGTCCATCGCCGGGTACAGCCGGAAGTACGGGGCTCCCTGCCTGGATGAGCTCTGCCTGGGCGATGAGTCCCTCCGCCGGCGGATTCTGTCGGTCTTTCCCAACGCCCTGACGGTAATGAACGCCGTTATGGGTCTGCTGGCGGTGGTCTTTGCCTACCAGGGCCGGATTCGGGAGGCCTATCTGCTGATCATCGGGGCGGCCCTTTTCGACAAGCTCGACGGGGCGGTGGCCCGGAAGCTGGGGCTCACCCAGCCTCTGCCCGGCGATGAGCGTCCCAGCCGGATCAACGTGGGCGGGGTCATGGACGACCTGGCGGATGCCATCAGCTTCTGTATCGTCCCCGCCTGGATTTTCTGGATCACCCTGTCGCCGTCCGCCGGCGCGGTCGGCCTGCCCGTGGGCTGGATCGCGGTCCTCTATGCCGGCGCCGGGTTTCTGCGGCTGATCTACTTCACATTGGACCGCTCCCCGATTCCGGGCTTTTTCAAGGGGCTGCCCACCCCGGCGGCGGCCCTGCTGGTCACCTCGCCGCTGATCATTTACCGGCAGGCCCTCGAGGCCGGGGCGGGCGGAACGCCTTTCTGGATGACCTTCTGCTTCTGGCTGATGGTCCTTGCGGCGGTTCTGATGAACCTCTACCCGATCCGATACCTCCACCTGGGGCGGTTCATGAGCCGGAAACCCTGGTTTGCCCGGCTCTCCGGCCTTCTGGTCATCTGCTTTGTCTTCACCCCTTATTTCGGCCACGCCGCCTTTGCCTATCTCTTCCTCTACCTGTTTTCCCCCCTGATCACCTGGAAGATCCACCCCGACACAGCGGCCCGGGAAGCGGCATCGGCGGAGGGGGCCGAATCTCCCGCCCCGGCCGACGGGGAATGACTCCTTACCCATCTCGTTGACCTCATCCCGCCTGAGCGGACGCTCAGGTCCATCCCCGCGTTTCATCTTGATTCCAGGATGTAGGGGCAGCCCCCCGTGGCTGCCCTGTAGAGGCAGACCTTGTGTCTGCCCTTCGGGTCCAGGGCGGACACCTCGTGGTTAGACACAAATCTGTAATCTGCTCGCATAGGCGTTTCAGGCCC